>NZ_JBEYWW010000008.1:0-276412 GCF_040644635.1 Microbispora sp. NPDC046933
CAGGCCGCGAGGAAGGACCCGCTGGCGGCGCTGTCGGACCAGGAGCGGCAGATCCTGGAGCTGATCGGCGAGGGCCTGACCAACCGCCAGATCGGCGAGCGGATGTTCCTGGCCGAGAAGACGGTCAAGAACTACGTGTCCAACCTGCTGAGCAAGCTCGACATGCAGCGCCGCACCCAGGCCGCCGCGCTCGCCGCCCGCCTCAAGGCCGGACGGGAGCCCGGATGGGAGCCCGGACAGGAGCACTGAGCCGGGTCGATCGACGTCGACGACGGGACCTTCGTCCCTAACCCGCGTGGCGGTCGATCCCTCAGGCTTGCAGACATGAAGCTCGACTCGGCCGGCCTGGAGATCCTCAGCGGAGGGGAATGCCTGGACCTGCTGGCCTCCGCCCCCATCGGCAGGATCGTCTTCACCGATCGTGCCCTCCCCGCCGTCCAGCCGGTCAACTTCTGCCTGTTCGACGGGAACATCGTCATCCGCACCGCCCCCGGTTCCAAGCTCGCCGCCGCGGCGCGCAACGCCATCGTGGCCTTCGAGGCCGACGACTTCGACGCGGCGTTCCGTACGGGCTGGTCGGTGACCGCCGTGGGCCGCGCCCGCGCGGTCTCCGAACCGGAGGAGATCGCCCGCCTGTCGGCGCTGCCGCTCACCCCGTGGGTGCCCGGCACCCGCGACCACTTCATCGTGATGGCCCCCGAGCAGATCTCCGGCCGCAGGCTCAACCGCTGACCGTCAGGCGGCGGCGGAACACCCAGTACGTCCACGCCTGGTAGGCGAGGACCACGGGAGTGAAGATCGCCGCGACCCAGGTCATGACGCCCAGCGTGTACGGCGTGGACGCCGCGTTGTGGACGGTCAGGCTGTTGGCGGGGTCGAGCGCGGGCATGACGTCCGGCCACAGGCCGCCGAAGAGCGTGACGGTGACCGCGACGATGGCGGCGGCGTTGGCCGCGAAGGCCCAGCCGTCCCGGCCGCGCAGCGTCGCGACCAGCGCGCCGGCGATCCCGGCCGCGGCGACCGCCACGCTCGCCCAGGTGCCCGCGGTGCCGGTCATGAGCTGCGTGACCAGCAGGAACGCGCCGCCCAGCACGAGGGCGGCCAGACCGGTCCACCGGGCGGCCGTCCTGGCCCGTTCCCTCAGCTCGCCGGTGGTCTTGAGCGCGGTGAACACGGCGCCGTGCAGGGTGAACACCGCCAGCGTGGCCACGCCGCCCAGCAGCGCGTACGGGTTGAGCAGGTCGAGCAGGCCTCCGGTGTACTCGTGCCGGGCGTCCAGGGGGACGCCGCGCACGATGTTGGCGAAGGCCACGCCCCACAGGAAGGCCGGGCCGAGCGAACCCCAGAAGAACGCGCGGTCCCAGCCCCGGGTGCTGTCGCTCTTCGAGCGATACTCCAGCGCCACCCCGCGCACGATCAGGGCCAGCAGGATCAGGAAGAGCGGCAGGTAGAAGCCGCTGAACAGGGTGGCGTACCACTCGGGGAAGGCGGCGAACGTGGCGCCGCCCGCGACCAGCAGCCAGACCTCGTTGCCGTCCCAGACCGGGCCGATGGCGCGCACGAGCGTGCCGCGCTCGGCCTCGTCGCGGCCGAGGAACGGCAGCAGGACGCCGACGCCGAAGTCGAACCCCTCCAGCACGAAGTAGCCCGTCCACAGGACGGCGATGAGCAGGAACCAGACGGTGGTGAGTTCCATGACGGCGTTCCTCTAGTAGGAGAGAGCGGGGAGAGCGGGCTCGTCCTGGTGGACCGCGTCCTCGGGCTCCGGCCCCTTGCGGATGAACTTCAGCAGCAGGCGGACCTCGATGACCGCCAGCACGGCGTAGACCAGCGTGAACCCGGCCAGGGTGGTGGCGACCTCGCCGACGTCGGAGCCGGGCGAGACGGCCGCGGCGGTCCGCATGATGCCGAACACGGTCCACGGCTGGCGGCCCATCTCGGTGAAGATCCACCCGAGCGTGTTGGCCAGGAACGGCAGCCCGATGCCGAGCACGCCGATCCGGTAGAACCAGGGGTTGGCCGGCAGCCTGCGGCGGCGGGTCAGCCACAGCCCGGCCAGCGCCAGCAGCCCGGCCAGCGCGCCGAAGCCGATCATCAGACGGAACGACCAGTACGCGAGGCCGACGACGGGCCGGTAGTCGCCGGGACCGTACGTCTTCTCGTACCGCGCCTGGATGTCGTTGATGCCCTCGACCTTCCCGTCCAGGGTGTTGGTGGACAGCAGGCTCAGGCCGTAGGGGATCTGGATGTTGAGGTGGTTGCGGCCGTTCTCCACGTCGCCCACCGCGAAGATCGAGAAGCCCGCGGAGGTCTCGTCCTCCCACAGGGCCTCGGCGGCGGCCATCTTCATCGGCTGCTGCCGTGTCATCAGCTGCGCCTGCCAGTGGCCGCTCAGCATCACCCCGGCCGACGCGACCAGCGTGACCGCCAGGGCGGCGCGGGCCGAGGCGCGGAACAGGTCCACCTCACGCCCGCGCGCGAGCTGCCAGGCGCTCACGCCGATGACGAACGCCCCGGCCGTCACGAACGCGCCGAAGATGACGTGGGGAAACGCCGCGAGCGTGGTCGAGTTGGTCAGCACGGCCCAGATGTCGGTGAGCTCGGCTCGGCCGGTGAGCGGGTTGAGCCGGTAGCCGACCGGGTGCTGCATCCAGGAGTTGGCGGCGAGGATGAAGTACGCCGAGATGTTCGTGCCGATCGCGGCCAGCCAGATGGTCGCCAGGTGGACCTTCGGCGGGAGCCTGTCCCAGCCGAATATCCACAGGCCAAGGAAGGTGGACTCCAGGAAGAAGGCCATCAGTCCCTCCATCGCGAGCGGCGCGCCGAACACGTCGCCGACGAACCGCGAGTAGGCGCTCCAGTTCATCCCGAACTGGAACTCCTGGACGATGCCGGTGACCACGCCCATCGCGAAGTTGATCAGGAACAGGCGGCCCCAGAACCTCGTCATCCGCAGGTACGCCGCGTCGCCCGTACGGTGCCAGGCCGTCTGGAACCCGGCCACGAGAACCGACAGGCCGATCGTGAGCGGCACGAACAGGAAGTGGTAGACGGTCGTGATGCCGAACTGCCACCGGGACAGATCCAGGACGTCCATGGGGGCTCCACACGCTGATGAGGGACGTCTGAAGCCTGGCCCAGCCCGGATCACGGTCCCAGGGCTACCTGACCCGCCCCGAAGGGACCTTGGTCACTCGGTGGTCACTCGGTGGGAAATGATGGGGGCGTGCGTGCCCGTCCCGTCTCCCCGTCCCTGCTCGTGGAGGAACTCGCCGACCTGATCGCCGATCGGCCGCGCGACGCGTGGGCGCGCGTGGCCGTGGACGGCGCCCCGGCCGCCGAACCGGGACGGCTGGCCGACGACCTGGTGGAGCCGCTGCGCCTGCGCGGCCGGGAGGTCCTGCGGGTGCCCGCGGCCGGGTTCCTGCGCCCGGCCTCGCTCCGGCTGGAGTTCGGCCGGACCGATCCCGACGTGTTCCACGACGAGTGGCTGGACGTGGGCGGCCTCATCCGCGAGGTGCTCGGGCCGCTGGAGCCGGGCCGTACGGGCAGGCGTACGGGCAGGGTGCTGCCCTCGCTGTGGGACAGCGTGCGCGACCGGGCCACCCGCGCGGACTACGTGACGCTGAAGCCGGGCGGGGTCGTGCTGCTCGACGGCGCGCTGCTGCTCGGGCGCGGCCTGCCGTTCGACCTGACCGTCCACCTGTCCATGTCGGCCGCGGCGCTGGCCCGCCGTACGCCGCCGGAGGAGCGGTGGACGCTGCCCGCCTACGAACGGTACGAGCGCGAGACCGGACCGGTGCGGGCCGCCGACGTGGCCGTCCGCGTCGAGGACCCGCGCCACCCGGCGGTGATCAGCCTCTAGAGCCCGTACGCCTCCAGGAGGCGCAGCCACACCTCGCTGACGGTCGGGTACGAGGGAACGGCGTGCCACAGGTCGTCCAGGGTCACCCCGGCGGTGACCGCGATCGTCGCGGCGTGCAGCAGCTCGGCCGCCCCGGGCGCCACGAAGGTCACGCCCAGCAGCACCCGGCGGCGCTCGTCGACCACGGCCTTGGCCCTGCCGCCGTAGCCGTCGCCGAGCAGGTAGCCGCCCGCCACCTGGCCCATGTCGTACTCGACGACCCGCACGTCGAAGCCCTCGGCGCGGGCCTGTGCCTCCGTACGGCCCACCGCACACACCTGCGGATCGGTGAAGATGACCTGCGGCACGCCGGCGGCGTCCGCGCGGTCGCGCATCGAGGGCCGGTCGTCCGCCTCGCCCCGGGCACGGGCGGCGATCACGTCCGAGGCCACCCGCGCCTGGTATTTGCCCATGTGCGTGAGGAGGGCGAGCCCGTTGACGTCACCCACCGCGTAGAGCCAGCCGTCCGCCACGCCGGTGGCCCGCATGCTCTCGTCCACCCGCACCGGGCCGGTCTCCGGCAGGCCGACCGACACCAGGCCGAGGTCGTCGACGGCGGCCCGGCGACCGGCGGCGACCAGGATCTCGTCGGCCGTGACCGTCCCCCCGCTCGCGAGCCGCACCGTGACCTCGCCGCCCGGCTCCGGCCGCTCGACCTTCTCCGCGCTCTCGTGCGTGCGGATGTCGATCCCCTGGTCCGTCAGCGACCGGGCGACCATCTCCCCGGCGAAGGGCTCCAGCCTCGTCAGCAGCTCGCCGCCCCGGACGAGCATCGTGACCTCCCGGGCGCCGAGCCCGCGCATGGCCTGGGCCATCTCGCACGCGACCACGCCGCCGCCGATCACCACGAGCCGGTCCGGTACGGCACGCACGCCGGTCGCCTCACGGTTCGTCCACGGTTCGGCCGCGGCGAGACCGGCCACGGGCGGGATCACCGGGCGGCTTCCGGTGGCCAGCACGACGGCGTGGTTCGCGGTGAGCGTGCGGGTCCCGCCGTCGGCCGTCGCGACCTCGACCCGCCGGGGGCCGGTGAGCCGGCCCGCGCCGCGCACGAGCGTCACCCCCGCCGAGTCGAGCCACCGGGCCTGCCCGCTGTCGTCGTAGTTCGAGACCATGGAGTCGCGCCACGCCAGCACCGCGGCGGCGTCGACCGGCCCGCCCTCGGCTGTGCCGTCGAGCCGCAGCCCCGGCACCCGGCCCACCTCTCCCACGAGGTCCACGGGCCGCAGCAGCGCCTTGCTCGGCATGCAGGCCCAGTAGGAGCACTCCCCTCCCGCCAGCTCGCTCTCCACGATGACGGTGCTCAGACCGGCCGCCGCCACCCGCCCGGCGACGACCTCCCCGGCCGGGCCCGCCCCCACCACGATCACGTCGAAGACTTCCACGGGCTCCACCCTGTCACGGGTGCGGCCGTGACGTGGAGACGAGCCCCCCTTCGTAGGCGGCGATGACCAGCTGGGCCCGGTCGCGCGCGCCGAGCTTGGCGAGCAGGTGGCCGATGTGGGTCTTCACGGTGGCCGTGCTGACGTGCAGGCTCGCGGCGATCTCCTGGTTGGACAGGCCGCGTGCGACGAGCGTGAGCACCTCGCGCTCCCGGGCGGTGAGGCCGTCGAGCATGGGGCCGGATCGAGGCCGGTCCGTGGCGGTCGGGGCGAACTGTGTGAACTGGGCGAACTGGGCGATCAGCCGCCGCGTCACGCTCGGCGCCAGCAGCCCCTCGCCCGCGGCGATGACGCGGATCGCCGCCAGCAGGTCCGCGGGCGGCGTGTTCTTCAGCAGGAACCCGCTCGCCCCGGCCCGCAGTCCCGCGTAGACGTACTCGTCGAGGTCGAACGTGGTGAGGATCAGCACCTTCACGCCGCACGGCTCGCCACAGATCCTCCGGGTCGCCTCGATGCCGTCCATGCCGGGCATCCGCACGTCCATCAGCACGACGTCGGGACGCTCGGAGCGGGCCAGTTCGACGGCCCGCGCCCCGGTGCCCGCCTCACCGACCGCGACCAGCCCCGGCGTGCTGTCGACCAGCAGGCGCAGGCTGCCGCGCAGCAGTTCCTGGTCGTCGGCGAGCAGCACCCGGATCGGATCGGGCTCGTTCACGTCCCCTCCCCTTCCAGCGGCAGGCGGGCGAGCACGCGGAAACCACCGCCGGGCAGCGGACCGGCCGTGAAGACCCCGCCGTACGCGGTGACGCGCTCACGCATGCCGATCAGACCGTGCCCAACCCCACTGTGCCCGACCCCACTGTGCCCGACCCCACCGTGTCCGGGCGGGCCGGTGGGCAGGACCCGGCGGCCGGGCCCGTCGTCGGTCACCTCGATCCGCACCTGTCCTCCCTTGCCTCCCCGCTCGCCTGCCTCCTCGTGGGCCACCACGACCCGGCAGGCCGCCGGGGCCGCGTGCCTGACCACGTTGGTGACGGCCTCCTGGACGATCCGGTGGACCGCCAGTTCGAGCCCCTCGGACAGTCCGCCCGTCACCCGCACGTCCAGATCCACCCGTATGCCCGCGGCCGCCGCCCGCTCGGCGATGTCCGGCAGCGCCGCGAGGCCGGGCGCCGGGGACAACGCGCCGGTGACAGCTCCGGTGTCAGCTCCGGTGACAGCTCCGGTGTCAGCTCCGGGTGCCGTACGCAGCACGCCGAGCATGTGCCGCATCTCGGTCAGCGCCTGCCTGCTCGTGGTCTCGATGACCCGCAGCGCCTCCAGCGCCTCCTCCGGCCGCCGGTCCGCCAGATGCACGGCGACCCCGGCCTTGACCCCGATGAGGCTGAGCGTGTGGGAGACCACGTCGTGCATCTCCCGCGCGATGCGCAGCCGCTCCTCGGTGACGGCGTGCTCGGCGGCCTGCTCGGCCCGGCGCGCGGCGTACGCCCGGCGCTCCCGCACCGCCCGGCCGATCGTCCAGGCCCCGCCCAGCGCGAGCGAGCCGAGCACGACGGTCTCCACGATCCGCCTGACCTCCGGTTCGGCCGCCACGCCGCCGAACGCCGCCAGCAGCAGCGCACCGACGGTCAGGGCGCCGATCGCCGCCGTCGGCTCCCACCGGCGCCGCCGCGTCGTGAGCGCGACCGGGTAGAGCGCGTACGCCGCGGCGGCCAGCGGTTCCCGCACGACGCCGAGCCCCATGGCCGCCACGGACGCGACAGAGACGACGCAGAAGACCGGCAGCGGCCACCGGCGCCTGGCCGCGAGCGGCAGCGTCATCGCGGCGATCAGGGCCCAACCCCCCACGCTGTGCCGTTCTGCGGAGTTGACGACCAGCACGAACGCGTAACCCAGCCCGGCCAGCACGTCGAGCGCGACCAGCTCACGGGGGCGCAGCGGCCGGGGGAACAACGGCCGCACGTCCGGATCGTCCACGCGCCCCACGCTAGCCATAGGTGGTCGCGTTCGCCTCCTGCCCCGGTCTGTCATGCCACGGTCGGAGATGTGTCCGGCGAATCGCACTGCGCTCCGACGCGGGGAACGGGCGGCCCGCGAGACCGTCGAGACATGATCGAAGTCAGAGAGCTGACCAAGCGCTTCGGGCGCACGGTCGCCGTGGACGGGCTGACGTTCCACGTGAAACCAGGCCTGGTGACCGGGTTCCTCGGGCCGAACGGCGCGGGCAAGTCCACGACCATGCGGATCATCCTCGGCCTGGACCGCCCGGCGAGCGGCGAGGCGCTGGTGGGCGGCCGCCGCTACGACCGCCTCCGCCATCCCATGCGGGAGGTGGGCGCGCTCCTGGACGCCGGCGCCGTCCAGGGCGGCCGTACGCCTCTCGGCCACCTGAGCTGGATGGCCCGCGCCAACCGCATCGGCGGGGACCGGGTCGTGTCCGTCATCGAGCAGGTGGGCCTGGCCGGAGTGGCCCGCAAGCGGATCGGGGGCTTCTCGCTCGGCATGCGCCAGCGTCTCGGGATCGCCGCCGCGCTCCTCGGCGACCCCGGCGTGCTGCTGCTCGACGAGCCGGTCAACGGCCTCGACCCGGACGGCGTGCGCTGGATCCGCGAACTGCTCCGCGGCCTCGCCGCCGAGGGACGCACGGTGCTCCTGTCGAGCCATCTGATGAGCGAGATGGAACTCACCGCCGACCACCTGGTCATCATCGGCCGGGGGCGGCTCATCGCGGACACCCCGATGCGAGAGCTGACCGCCGTACGGGACGTGTTCGTCCGCAGCAGCCGCGCCGGTGACCTCGCCGCCGCACTGTCGGCCGCGGGCGGGACGGTCACCGCCGAGAACGGCGGGGGCCTCTCGGTGCGCGGCCTCGATCCGGCGGAGATCGGCGACCTCGCCGCCCGGCACGCGATCCCCCTCCACGAGGTCACCCCGCGCGGCGCCTCCCTGGAGGAGACCTACATGCGGCTCACGGCCGAGCTCACGGGTGGGGGTGCGGACCGGTGATCGACGCCCTCGCCGCCGAATGGCTCAAGCTGCGCACGCTCCGGTCCACCTCCCTCGTCCTCGGCGTCGTCGGCGTCGTCGTCGGTCTCATGGCCCTGCTGGCCTGGTACGCCGCCCACCTGTGGGACGGCCTGCCGCCCGGCCAACGTGATCGCCTCGAGGTGTCGTCGCTGCCGGAGCTGACCAACTGGCTCGCCTCGCTGTGCCTGGCCGTGCTGGGCGTGCTCGCCTTCTCCGGCGAGTACGGCACCGGCATGATCCGCACGACGTTCACCGTGCTGCCGTCGCGCGGGCGGGTGCTCGCGGCCAAGGCGGGCGTCGTCGCGGTCGCCGCCTTCTGCGCGGGGCTCGCGGCGGTGCTCGCGACGTACGCAGTGGGACGGCTGATCATCGGCGACCGCCTGATCCGGGGCCAGTCGACCGAGGCGCTGAGCCGGCAGCTTCCGCTCTTCCTCGCGATGAGCCTGTCCATCGCGATGTTCGCGCTGCTCGGCCTGTGCCTGGCCGCGATCACCCGGTCGGCCGTCGCGGCCGTCGCCGTCCTCATGGCGGTCTGGTATGTGGTCCCGATCATCGTCAACAACATCCCGGCGCCCTGGAACGAGCGCATCGGCTCGATCCTCCCGGGCGCCCTCGCGGGCCAGCTGGCCGGCACCGGCAACCCCCAGTCGGTCGGCGGCGCGCTCCTGTCGCCGCCCGCCGCGCTCGCGGTGATGGTCGCCTGGGTGGCGGTGCCGTACGCGGCGGCCGCCGTCCTGCTGGCCCGCAGGGACGCCTGAGGCTCAGCCGGCGGTCAGCGGCAGGCAGGCACCGGTGGTCGCGGTGGCCGGCTTCGCGGCCGTGCCCACGTTCGCGTCCGCCGCGAGGGACACCTTGGCCGTGAGCGAGAGGGTCAGGGGCAGGGTGAGACCGGGTGAGCAGGCGGGAGCGCACGTCGCGGGCGCCGGCTTCTCGACCGGCTTCGGCGCGGGTGCGGGTGCGGGCTTCACGACGGGCTTCGGCGCAGGCGCCGGGGCCGGGGCCGGGGCGGGCTGCACGACCGGCTTCACGACCGGCTTCACGACCGGCTTGTCGACCGGCTTCACGACGGGCGCGGGCACCGGCTTCTCCACCGGCTTCGGCGCGGGTGCGGGTGCGGGCTTCACAACCGGCTTCACAACCGGCGTCGCGTCGGGCTTCGGCGCGGGCGTGGTGGCCCCGGGGGCATCGGCGAGCCGGTTGCCGGGATCCACGTGTGGCCGGGGCTCCGGTGCGTCCGCCTTCTTCTCCTCCGCCTTGGTCTTCTCCTTGACCTTTTCCTTCGCCTTGATGTCCGCGTCGACGTCGAGATCCAGGTCGCGCTTCTTCACCTGCGGCGCCACCTCCGTCTTGGCGGCGTCCTCCGGTCC
This sequence comes from Microbispora sp. NPDC046933, assembly GCF_040644635.1. Taxonomy (NCBI): domain Bacteria; kingdom Bacillati; phylum Actinomycetota; class Actinomycetes; order Streptosporangiales; family Streptosporangiaceae; genus Microbispora; species Microbispora sp. NPDC046933. The sequence continues at coordinate 9,681 of NZ_JBEYWW010000008.1, forward strand.
CGCGTCGCTGATCTCGACCGACTCGGGCATGTCCTGCAGCGCGGCCAGCTGGTCCTGGTTGGCGTACTGCAGGGCGAAGTTGCTGTCGTTCTGCCAGTTGTACGGCAGCGCGGCGGCGCCCGTCATCTCCTTCTGGAACGGGGTGAGGACCAGCGTGAAGTCACGCAGCAGGAACTGGTGCTGGCGCTGCTGCTCCCGCAGCCGCTGATTGTGCCGGGGCCCGTTCTTGTGGCGGTTGCGCTGACCCCGGGAGTGCGGATGGCCGAGCCTTGTGAGGCCGTGCTGCGCGGACATCGTGGCGGCCCCCGCCGGAGTCGCGACGAGAGGAGCAGCCGCGATCGCGGCGCCCCCGGCGAGGACTGCCCCGATCGCGAGGATCCCGGCGACTCTCGTGCTGTTTGCCATTTCGTTTTCCCCCTAGAACAACCACAGAGCAACCACCGTGCTTACCGATCTCGGGGTTTCCGCCCCGATCATTGGACAAACGGGCTAAGACCCGGTTTTTCCCTTCCCCTGCGCATTGTTGAGGCCGCCGCAGGTTTAAATGTCCGCCTTATGACAGAAATGTCGTGACACCACCCAATGTCACCCGCCATACCGCCGCGAGTGAGGGTGAGGCGGGTCAGGGTACGGCTCAGGCATGACCTCTGCACGGGACGAACTGGCGGGGCTCGACCCCTTCGACATCTTCGACACCGAGGCGGCACGGCTCGACCGCTTCTTCTCCTCCCTCGACGAGGACGGCTGGAACCGCCCCTCCCGGTGCGACGGCTGGACGGTGCGCGACGTGCTCGCCCATCTGGCCGGCGAGGAGCTGTACAACCACGCGTGCCTGGACGACGACATCGACGGGTTCTTCGAGATGCTCGAACACGAGGGCGTGCGCGGCGGCTTCGACGGCTTCAACGAGTGGTGTGTGCGCAAGCGGCACGGCCTGCCGGTGGAGCAGGTGCTCGACGAGTGGCGGACCAAGAACGGGGAGACCCGGAGGCGGATGCGCGCCCTCGGCCGCGACGGCACGCTCCACACGTCGGCCGGCCCCTACCCGGCCGGTCTCCAGACCTTCCACTACGACTCGGAGTACGCCACGCACGCCGACGACGTCGGGGCGCCGGTGACACCGGACGAGACCGGCGACCGCCTCGACTGGCGGGTCCGGGTCGGCATGTTCGTGCTGGAGGAGCAGGGATCCAAGGCGCGGGTCGAACGCGCCTGCGAGCGGTTGCAGGTGCAGGTGGACGACGGCCTGACCGCCGATCTCTCCCCCGAGGAGTTCGTCGAGGCGACGGTCGGCCGTCTGCCCGCCGGGCATCCTCTCGACGCCCACGTCCGGGGCGCCCTGCGCTGCCTCGCCTGAGCTCCGGCTGAGTTTCCGGCTGAGCTCCGGCTGAGTTTCCGGCACAAGGACACGCCGGGCGCCCCTGCGGGCGCCCGGCGTGCGGGACATAACGGGTCGGACCGTGCCCTCGGCACCGGTGGTAATAAGACGGTCGTCTTCCGCCTCGGCGGGACCACCGTCCGCGACCCGGTGCGCCCGGGAGCGGGCCGTACGGGTACGGGCAGGGCCGCACACACGGTCACGGCACTCGTGGTGACGGGCACGGCGGAGCGGCGGCTTCCTGCCCCGCCTCCCACACGGCACCGGTGCGGCAGGCTGACCGGACGCCCGCGGCCGGGCGGCCGGGTGGGCCCTCCGGGACGGCGGTCGACGGCGGCGCGACGGCGCGCCGGATATGGAATGCGTGTCGATAAACGCCTCATGCGAATTCCCCGAATGAAAAATGCGGCCAGGACAGGCCGGTTTTGCCCGGGGGGATCCAGACGTGCGGCGGCCCGTCAACGATGCACCGGGATCGGGCCCAAATCAATCAGGCGCGCCGGAGAGAACGCATTCCGCCCGATTAGACAGGAGATCAGGGCAGTATCAGGGCAGTATCAGGGCAGCCAGGAGACACGGCCGCGCAGCACGCCGTACCCGACGAAGGCGACCACGTCGATCAGCGTGTGCGCGACGATCAGCGGCATGGTCCGCCCCCAGCGCTGGTAGAGCCGGCCGAAGACCACGCCCATCGCGATGTTGCCGACGAAGCCGCCGAAGCCCTGGTAGAGGTGGTAGGAGCCGCGCAGGACGGCCGACACACCCACCGCGCGCCACGGCGACCAGCCGCGCTGCCGCAGCCGGTGCAGCAGGTAACCGGCGACCAGCACCTCCTCCAGCACGCCGTTCTGGGCGGCCTCGGCGACCAGGACCGGGATCCGCCACCAGGTGTCCGGCAGGCTGTCGGGCACGACGTTCAGGTTGAACCCGGACCGGAAGGCGAACAGGTAGAACACCAGCCCGGTGCCGCCGATCACCGCCGCCAGCACGGCGCCGCGCAGCGTGTCGCGGCCCGGCTCGCGCCAGTCGGCCCCGATCGTGCGCATGGACTCGCCCGATCGGGCCAGCAGGTAGGCGACGAGCCCCACCGGCGCCACGTTCACCGCGATCCCCGCGAGGTGCAGCGAGAGATCCAGCCACGGGCGGCCGGGGGCCAGCGAGCCGACGAGCACAGCGTGCTGGTCGCCCAGGTCCTTCGGCGCGGTCAGTGCGCCGATGAGGCGGATGAGCGACAGCAGGGCGCTGGCCCCGAGCGAGACCGCGAAGACCGCGATGATCTCCGGGCCGATCAGCCGCGGCGTGAGACCGCGCAGGGCGGTGGCGTCGGCGGTGGCGTCGTCCATGCAGGCAGGGTAGCCGCCCCCGCACGGTCATCCTCATCCCGTCACTACGTCCATCCCGTCAGTACGGCAGCGCACGGGACGTGAAGGACGGTGCGACGAAGGCCGCCTTGAACTTCGGGAAGGCCACCGTGTTGGGGTTGCCGTCCGAGGTGTAGCGGTCGGTCGGATTGGCCTTCAGCCAGTCGAGCCACGCCATCGAGCAGAACTGCTTGCAGTCGCCGACCTTCTCCTTCGACCTGATCCGCGGGATGCCGACGGGGTCGAAGTCCTTGGTGTACGGCGACGGCGCCGGGGTGTAGCCCGCGAGGAACACGCCCTTGTAGTCGTAGCGGGTGCCGCCCGACGCCCCCTGCAGCGCCCACTTCTTCTCGTGCGGCTGGTTGCCGTACGGCAGGGCGAGCGTGACCGGCGGCGTCTTGATCAGCGAGGTGATCAGCGTCTGCCCGGCCGCGATCTGGTTCTCGACCTGGTCCTTCGGCTTGCCGAGCAGGTTGAGGTGGTCGCGGGTGTGGTTGCCGATGTCGAAGTTGTGGTCCTTGAGCCACTGCAGGACCTGCATCTGCTCTTCCTGGCGGGCCTTGCCGAACAGGTCCTTGATCACATACATGGTCGCCACCGGCCGGAAGCCCGGATGCTTCTTCGCGACGTCCATCAGGATGCCGATCGCGCAGTCCGGCGCCGGATTACCCATGCCGTCGAGCGTGAGCTGGGAGGGCGAGGAGTCGTCGAAGGTCAGCACCACCGGGTGCTTGCCCGCCGGAATGTCGATCTTGCCGGTGACGTACTCCGCCGCGGTGACCGGCACGTAGTCCTCCGCCGCGAGCCGCTCCAGCTCGTCGCGGAAGTCCTTCGGGCTGCGGTCGTCGCCCGGCGGCGGGTTCTTGACGATCCGGTGATACATGAGCACCGGGATCTGGCCCAGCTCGTTGGCCTTCACCTGGGCGGCGGCGGCCGTCTCGGACTTGCGCAGCGCCGCCCCGGCGGCCACGTTGTTCTGCTTGTGACCGGCCGGGCTCGCGTGCGTGACCTGCTTGCCCCCGCCGCTCGCGCAGGCGGAGAGCGCGACCGCCCCCAACGACGCCGCGGCGATGCCGGCAACCCTGAAGCGCCCCATGGATCCCCCTCATCGGGCCGCGCTTGACGATGAGGGGCTCCTACCCGCGGGACGTGTTCACTTCACGCGGCGTAGGACAAACATCACGCTAAGTGAGTCACAGGTGAGGCTCGGCGCAGAAGGCGACACCGTCCCCGCCGATCTCGACGGGTCCCTCGGACGCGGCGGCGAACACCGACTCGCCGGGGCGCAGCTTGATCTCGGATCCGTCGGCGGTGCTCGCGTTCACGACGCCTTCGGTACACAGCACGATCCTGGGCAGGCCTCCAGGGAGCGCATCTCCCCCGCCGGGCGCGATCCTGCGGAGCAGGAACTCCGGGACCGGCGGCACGTACGCGCCGCCGACCGGCTCCACCGGCAGGGGCTGCGCCGCGGGGTCGGTGATCCGCAGCAGCTCCTCCACGTCGATGTGCTTGCCGGTCAGGCCCGCCCGCAGCACGTTGTCGGAGCAGGCCATGATCTCCACGGCGAAGCCGTCGAGGTAGCAGTGCGGCACCCCGGCCCCGAGGAACAGCGCCTCGCCGGGGGCGAGCGTGTGACGGCGCATCAGCAGCGGCGCCAGCACGGCCGGGTCCTCCGGATAACGCCGCGCCAGCCGTCCGATCAGCGCGTAGTCGGGCGTGTGGCAGGCGGAGGCCGCCCACACCACCGACTCGACCAGCTCCCGCCTGGAGCCCGGCCACTCCAGCAGCAGCCGCAGCGCGCCGAGCACGTCACCGTCGCGCAGCGCCGCGACCACCGGCCGCAGCGCGTTCACGTGCAGCCGCTCGACCAGCATGGCCGACTGCTCGGGCGCCCGGAACCCGGCCAGCCCGGTGAACGGCGTGAGCGCGCAGACCAGCTCCGGCTTGTGCCAGGGGTCGGTGTAGTTCGCGTCCCCCCGGGCGTGGCCGTCGGCGGCCTGCTCGGCGTCGGGGTGGACCTGCAGCGACAGCGGCGCGTCCACCGCGATCAGCTTCATCAGGTACGGCAGCCGCCCCCCGAACCGCCCGGCGACCGCCTCCCCGAGCGTCCCCGCCGGGTCGGCCGCGACCGCGTCGGCGAGCGTGGTCTCGACCCCGTCCCTGGTCAGCCGCGAGGACGCGGCCGGGTGGGCGCCCAGCCACATCTCGGCCTCCGGCCCGGAGGCGGGCCGCCCGGTCAGCTCGGCGATGGCCGTACGGGAGCCCCAGGGGTAGTCCTTGATGACATTGGTGAGTAGATCCACGTGGGTCCTTCAGGCGTCGGACGGGGGTGATCCGAGACTAACGGGGTTCGTTGACGCATCGGAGCACCGGGTGACGGACGAGCGCGCCGGGATCCACATCACCACCCGTGACGTGGAAGACCGCGGTCTCCCCCGGCAGCAGCGTGACGAGCTGGTCGTCCACGGTGGCGCGGGGGTCGAGCCGGTCGGGGAAGATCGCCAGCTCGCGCACGATCGTCCGCGCGGTCACCCGCACCCGCAGCCCGCCCTCGATCTCCTCGACCACCGTGTCCATCTCCGCCGGCGGGTAGTCCATGGCCGGGTCCTCGCCCGGGAACCGCAGCGCGCGTACGTCGCCGAGGGTGGCCACCAGCACCTCGCCCGCCGGATTCCCGAACCGCGCCACCCCCTCGGGCAGCTCCACCGACGCCGTGCCGCGCGCCGGAGCCGTCACGTCGATGCGCTCCTTGGCCAGGATCTCCCCGGCCAGGCTGAGCCGTTCGACGGCGAGCTCGCCCGACCACGGCTCGCCGGTGTCGTTCACCACCGCCAGCGCGTCTCCCTGGAAGGTCAGCAACCGCTCGGCGTACGCCCGGCGCAGCGCGTACCACAGCGGCTTGCGCCGCCCGCCGCCGTCCACCGCCGCCCAGGAGGTGACCGGCCAGCAGTCGTTGAGCTGCCACACGATCGTGCCCATGCAGTGGGGCGCGAGCGCCCGGAACCGCTCGATGCCGAACGCCATCGCCCTGGCCTGGTTGACCTGGGTGTAGTAGTGCCAGTCGTCGAACCCGTCCGGCTGGGGCAGGTGCTCGCCGAGGCCGCGCAGCAGCTTGAGGTTGCCGTCGATGGCCTTCTGGTGGTGGGTCACCCCCGGGGAGACCGGCGTCAGCGGGTCGTCGGAGACCGCGGCGCGCAGCGTCGCGTACGTCGGCGGGCCCTGGAAGCCGAACTCGGCCACGAACCTCGGCGTGTAGGTCGCGTAGTGGGTGTAGTCCTGATGGTTCCAGACGGTCCAGATGTGGACCGTGCCCTTGGACGGGTCGTTCGGCGGCAGGTCGGGGGCCCCGGAGTAGGGGCTGCCCGGCCAGTACGGCCGGGTCGGGTCGAGTTCGGCGACGACCCGGGGCAGCACGTCGTAGTAGAAGCCGCCGCCCCAGCTGCGGCCCTCCAGCTCGTCCTGCCAGCCCCAGTCGGCGTGCCCCTCGATGTTCTCGTTGTTGCCGCACCACAGCACGAGGCTCGCGTGGCGGGTCAGGCGGGCGACGTGCTCGCGGGCCTCGGCCTCGACCTCCGCCGTGAAACGGCCCTCCTCCGGGTAGGCCGCGCAGGCGAACGGGAAGTCCTGCCAGACGAGCAGACCCATCTCGTCGGCGAGGTCGTAGAAGTCCTCGCTCTCGTACATTCCGCCGCCCCACACGCGCAGGCAGTTGGCCCCCGCGGCGGCCGCCTGGGCGAACCGCTCGGCCAGCCGCTCCCGGGTGATCCGGCTGGGGAAGCAGTCGTCGGGGATCCAGTTGAAGCCCTTGACGAAGACCGGCTTCCCGTTGACCACGAACGTGAACGCGTCGTCGGTGCGGTCGAGTTCCACCGAGCGGAACCCGATCCTGCCGGTCCATTCGTCGTCTTCGAGCCGGACGGTGAGGTCGTACAGCGGCTGCTCGCCGTACCCGCGCGGCCACCACAGGTCGGCGTCAGGCACGGTCAGCGTGACGACGGCACGGCGCTGCCCGGCGCCGACGATGACGGTCTCGGTCACTCCCCCCACCGAGGCGGTGAGCGTGAGCGGCCGCTCGACGGCCCGCTCGACCGCCACGTGCACCTCGACGGTGCCGTCCGCCGAGGCGAAGGGGCGCACCTCGGCGATCCGTGCGGTGCTCCAGGTCTCGATGCCGATGGGCCGCCAGATCCCGGCGGTGACCACCGTCGGCCCCCAGTCCCAGCCGAAGTTGCAGGCCATCTTCCTGATGAACTGGTACGGCTCGGCGTAGGCGCCGGGACGGTCGCCGAGGGCCGCCTTCCGCGCCTCCGCGTACTCGTACGGCGGGTCGAACAGGATCTTGAGCGTGTTCTCGCCCGCGCGCAGCAGGTGCCGTACGGGGAAGCGGTACGACCGGTGCATGTTGGCCGTCGCGCCGATCTCGACGCCGTTGAGCACGAGCGTGGCGGCCGTGTCGAGTCCCTCACAGACGAGGTCGGCCCGGTCGTCGTCGGCGCCGTCCCCCTTGGGCTCCCACGTGAAGACGGTCTCGTACGACCACGCCGTGCGCCCGATCCAGGTCAGCCGGTCCTCGTTGTCGTCCAGGTACGGGTCCTCGATCAGCCCGGCGGCGAGGAGGTCGGTGTGGACGCAACCGGGAACGGACGCGGGCAGGCCCGCGACCACCGGCCGGAGCTGCCCGGTCGACGACACGGCGGTGACGGTCCACCCGTCGTGCAGGGGACGGTGAGAGCTCACGCTTTCTCCTTAATCTTCTTCTCCTCGATCCCCGAGGCCCCGCAACCGGCGCACGCCACGTAGTGGTCGTCTTCGACCTCGGCCAGCCCCGGACGGGTCCGGCTGTCCTCAGAAGCCTCGTGGTAGGCGCAGGGCACGTCCTCGACCATGTCCTCAGGCACGGCGTCCGTCCATTTGGCGTGCAGCCGGGGGACCGAGGCCAGCAGCGAGCGCGTGTAGGGATGCGCCGGGTTGCCGAAGACGAGGTCCGTCCGCCCCATCTCCACGATCTCCCCGTGCCGCAGCACCACGGTCCGGTCGCTGACGTAGTTGCCGAGCGACAGGTCGTGCGTGACGAACAGGATGCCGAGGCCGCGCGCCCGCAGGTCCGCGAGCAGGTTGAGCACGTCGATGCGGGTGGACGCGTCGAGCATGCTGATGATCTCGTCGGCGACCAGCAGCCGGATGTCGAGGAGCACGGCCCTGGCGATCAGCATGCGCTGGAGCTGGCCGCCGCTGAGCTGGTGGGGATACTTGCCGAGGACGTTGCCGGGGTCGAGCCGCACGCTCTCCAGCGCGCCCTCCACCCGCGTGCGCCACTCGTCCGCACCGACCTGGGGGAAGTACTGCTCCTTGATCATCGCGAACACGCGGTCGGCCCGGAAGACGGGGTTGTAGCAGCTGAAGGGGTCCTGGAAGACGCCCTGCACCTGCCGGTAGTACTCCTTGCGGTCCTTGATCGAGGTGATGTCCCTGCCGTCCAGGGTGATCCGGCCGCCGCTGACCGAGGCGAGGCGCAGGATCATCCGGCCGAGCGTGCTCTTGCCGCTGCCGCTCTCGCCGATGAGCGAGACCACCTCTCCCTCGCCGACCTCGAAGCTGACGTCGGAGACGGCCTTGAACTCGCGCCCACCGAAGGCGCCGACGCGGTAGACCTTGGAGACGCTATCGAGTTTCAGCATTCACTCGGCCTTCCAGCAGGCGACGAAGTGGCCGGGGGCCACCTCGGCGAACGGCGGCTGCTCGGCGCACTGGTCGAACGCGAGCGGGCAGCGGTCCCGGAACCGGCATCCCCCGGGCGGCTTGAGCAGGGACGGCGGATTGCCGGGGATTCCCGTCAGCCGGCGGTCCTCGTAACGCACCCCCACCTCGGGCAGCGCGGAGATGAGCTGCTTGGTGTACGGATGCCTCGGGGCGGTGACGAGCACCTCGGCGGGGGCCTTCTCGGCCAGCCGCCCGGCGTACATCACCATGATCGTGTCGGCGATCTGGTAGACGAGCGAGATGTCGTGGGTGACCACCATCATGCTCGTGACCAGGCCGCGGTCGCGGAACCCGAGCAGCGTCGTGGCCACGGCCTTCTGGCTCGACACGTCGAGCGCGGAGGTGACCTCGTCGGCGATCAGCAGCGAGGGGTTCAGCAGCGTGGAGACGACCATGACCACCCGCTGCTTCATGCCGCCGGACAGCTCGATCGGGTAGCGGTCGAGCACGTCCTTCGACAGGCCCACCAGTTCGAGCCGCCGCTCCAGCTCGGCCCGCTCCAGCCGCTCGCCGCGCGAGTCCAGCAGCTCGCCGACCATCTTGCCGATCTTCCTGGTCGGGTTGAGCGCGCTCATCGAGTACTGCGGGATGAGCGACACCTCGCGGAAGCGGAACCGGTCCATCCCGGCGTCGTCCGACAGCGGCATCGCCTTGCCGTCCAGCTCCACGGTCCCGCCGGCGTGCCGCATGCGGCCGTCCAGCCGGATCAGGCTCTTGGCGAGCGTGGACTTGCCCGAGCCGGACTCCCCCGCCAGGCCCATGATCTCGCCGTCCGCGACGGAGAACGTGACGCCGTCGAGCGCCTTCACCTCGCCGCGCAGCGTCCGGTAGTAGACCCGGAGGTCGGTGACACTCAGCGCCACGTCACATCTCCCTCAGCTTCGGGTTGAACACCTCGTCCAGCCCGACGTTCATGACGTAGAGCGCGCCGACGATCGCCGTGATGCCGGCCCCCGGAGGGATGAACCACCACCACAGGCCGAGCTGGAGCGCGCTCCACCGGGCGGCGTTGTTCAGCATCAGGCCGAGGGAGACGCCCTGGGTCGGGCCGAGGCCGATGAAGTCGAGCGAGGCGGCGATCAGGATCGCGCTGCCGAACAGCAGGATGAACGTCAGGAACAGGTACGAGCTCATGTTCGGCGCGATCTCCCGAAGGATGATCTTCGGGGTGCGCACTCCGCTCAGCCGGGCGAGGTCGACGAAGTCGCGCGAGCGCAGCGAGAACGTCTGCGCCCTGATCGCCCGCGCGGCCCACGGCCACGAGGTCAGCCCGATGAACAGCGCCTGCACGCCGATGCTGCGCACGCCCAGGTAGGCGTTGACGATCAGCAGCACCACCAGCGCGGGCAGCACGAGCACGATGTTGGTGAGCATGTTGAGCAGCTCGTCGACCCACCCGCCGCGGTAGCCCGCGACGAACCCCACGACCATGCCGACGATCGCCGCCAGCACGCCGCCGAGCACGCCCACGAGGAACGTCGAGCGCAGGCCGTACACGAACTGGGCGAAGACGTCCTGGCCGAACGTCGTGGTGCCGAACCAGAACTCCCCGGACGGCGGCGCCATGGCCGGCCCGACGTAGTCGTTCGGCCCATGGTCGAACAGCAGCGGCCCGGCCAGGCCGGCCACGAGGAACACGGCGACGATGACCGTGCCGACGACCAGCTTGCGGTTGCGCAGCGCGAAGTGCAGCGCCTCGCGCCGCGCGGTGGGCACGGCTGTCATGCCGCTCCTCCCATCCCGGTCCTGGTGCGCGGGTCCACCAGGACGTACGCGATGTCGATGACGAAGTTGGCGATCAGCACGCCGATGACGATGAACAGGAAGGTGCCCTGCAGCAGGAAGAAGTCCTGGTTCTGGATGGCCTGGAGGATCAGGTGCCCCAGCCCGGGGTAGCTGAAGACGATTTCGGTGACCAGCGCGCCGGCCACGAGCACGCCGAGTTGCAGGGCCAGGCCGGTCACCTGCGGCAGGATCGCGTTCCTGAAGGCGTAGCGCCGCACCAGCCGCATCGGCGCGCCGAGCGCCCGCAGGTAGTTGACGTAGTCCGCCTCCAGCTCATAGATGATCATGTTGCGCATGCCGATGGCCCAGCCGCCGAACGCGACCAGGAACAGCGAGGCGAACGGGAGGAACCAGTGCTGGGCGAGGCTGCCGAGGAACTCCCACGACCAGGACGGCTGCAGGTCGAAGCCGTAGGCCCCGGCGACCGGGAAGATCCCCGCGACGATGCCGAGCGCCCAGGCCAGCAGGATCGCCAGCCACATGTACGGCGTCGCGGTCAGCACGTAGCCGACGGGAAGCACGCTGTTGTCGAGCCACTTGCGCCGCGCGGCGAAGGCGCCGAACCGGTTGCCCGCGAACCAGCTCAGCAGGATGGACGGGATCAGCAGGCCCAGCGTGTACGGGACCGCCCGGATGATCACGTCGGACACCGGCGTCGGGAACAGCCAGATGCTGATGCCGAGGTCGCCCTTCAGCAGTGAGCCCCAGAAGTTGAGGTACTGCTGCCACAGCGGCAGGTCGAAGCCGAACATCGCGGTGTAGTGCGCCCGCATGGCCTCGACGGCCGCCGGCTGCGCGACGTTGGCCCGCGAGAGCATGCTCTGCACGGGGTCGCCCGGCATGAAGCGCGGGATCATCCAGTTGATGGTCACGGCCACGAAGAACGTCAGGCCGTAGATGAGAAGCTTTCTGCCGAAATAGCGGCGCAATTCGACCTCCCGGTCGCGGAACGGCGCCCCCCTCCCGTACGCAGGGTGGAAGGGGGGCGCGAGAAGATCAGCCTCCGGAGGCCGGCTGGAGTTCGGTGAGCATGAGCGTGCCGCCCATCTCCAGCCAGTTGCGCCACACCGTCGGCGGATACTTCGGCGTGTTCGGCGCGCTGCTGGGCCAGTTCTTCCAGACCGAGTCGGTGGTCTGGGACCACAGGCCGTTGTACCAGAGCGGGATGACCGGCATGTCCTCGAGCTGGATCTTCTGCAGCTGCGAGGTGATCTTCTTCATGCCCTCGACGTCCTCGGGCTTGACCTGGTCGAGCTGCTGCGTGAGCTCCCACGCCCGCTTGTTCTCGTACCGGCCGAAGTTCGTCGTGGTCTGCAGCTTCTGCACCGGCAGGCGGAACAGGTAGTCGTAGTACAGCCACGGGGTGTTCGCGAGCTGCTTGTCGTTGTTGATGACCATGTCGTACTTGCCGGAGTTGCGGACGTCGACAAGCGCGTTGTAGTCGGGGAAGTCGGCCTCGATGTCGATGCCGACGGCCTTGGCGCTGGAGCTGATGACCCGGGCCGCCTCCATCCAGTCGGTCCACCCGGCGGGCACGATCAGCTTCAGCGAGATCTTGGCGCCGCTCGGCGACTCCACCAGCCCGTCGCCGTTGCGGTCCTTGTATCCGGCGTCGGCGAGCAACTGCTTGGCCTTGTCCGGGTTGTAGGAGAAGCCGAGCGTGGAGGTGACGTTCTTGTCGACGTACTTGTCCCACTGCGGCAGCAGGCCGGTCGGGTCGGACGCCTTGACCAGGTTGCCGTACACGCCCTCGACGATCTTCTTGGTGTCGATGGAGTAGGCGACCGCCTTGCGGAACTCCTTGTCGTCCATCGGCTTCTTGGTCGTGTTGAGCCACAGCCACGCCGTGTTCGCCGACAGCATGTACGGCGGCTGGTCGTAGTAGGTCTTGATGCCGAAGGTGCCCTTGACGAGGTTGGCGATGCCCGGCAGGAAGTTCGTGCTGAGGTCGAGGCCCTTCTGCAGCAGCAGGCCCATCGCGACCTCGTTGCTGGAGTTGACGATGTCGACGATGTACTTGGGCTTCACGTCCTTGCCGAGCGCCTTGGTGGCCCACCAGCCGTCGCGCTTGACCCAGACCATGCGGTCCTGGTCGTGCGACTGGTAGGCGTACGGGCCGGTGCCGACGGGCTTCTCGTTGACCCCGTTCATCACCTCGTCCTCGGACCGCCCCTCCCACAGGTGCTTGGGGACGATGGCCCGGCTGTAGAGGTGGTTGGCCCACTCCTGGTGGTTCGCGGTGGTGAAGGTGAACTTGATCGTCTGGTCGTCGACCTTCTCGGCGCTCTTCATCCAGTCCCACAGCGGGTGGTAGGGGACGGTCTCCATCTTGCCGAGCTCGAAGGTGAAGATCACGTCGTCGGCCGTGAACGGCTTGCCGTCCGACCAGGTGATGTCCTTGCGCAGCTTGAGCGTGTATTCCAGGTCACCGGTCCAGTCGCCGCTCTCCGCCAGCCACGGCGTGAACTTGTCGGTGTTCGGGTCGTACATGAACAGCGTCTCGTAGACCAGGCCCTTGGTGCCGGTGGCGAAGTCCCACTCGCGCAGCGGGTTCCAGTTCGCCGGCGGTCCCCACTGGGTGCCGCTGGTGTAGAGGGTCTCGTTGCGCGGGAAGGCCCCGCCGCTGCCGCCCGCCGGGGCGGCCGCGCCGCCTCCCGCCGCGCCGCCCCCGGCCGGGCCGGTCGGCGTGGACGACCCCCCGCCTCCCGAGCAGGCCGCGCTTAACAGGCCGGCTGCCAGCACCGGTATAAGAAACCGCTTTCGGTTTCGCATGGTGACTCTCCTTCCCCCACGCGACACCGCGCGGGGTCCGCACTCCTGCCAGGCCCCGATGATCAGCGGTCCGCACCGCTCGCCTCGCTGCGCCGTAGGTGCTGAACCGGATAAGTACCGAGACCGTAAAATCCGGATGTCGCTGGTGTCAATAGGGGAAGATGTAGGCAAAGTAACGGTAGTAAGGTGAGGTTCACTGGACCGGTTCAGCCGAGGGGACACGTGAGAAGACCGACCATCGCGGACATCGCACGGCAGGCGGGGGTCTCCAAGGGCGCGGTCTCGTACGCCCTGAACGGCCAGCCGGGGGTGTCCGAAGCGACCAGGGCCCGCATCCTGGCCATCGCCAACGAGATCGGCTGGCGGCCGAACATCGCGGCCCGCGCGCTCAACGGCGCCCGCGCGCACGCCGTGGGCCTCGCCCTGTGCCGGCCCGCCCGGTTCCTCGGCGTCGAGCCGTTCTTCATGGAGCTGATCAGCGGCATCGAGGCGGAGCTGTCCGCCCGCTCCTACGCGCTGCTGCTGCAGGTCGTCGGCGACCACGAGGCCGAGATGGGCGTCTACCGCCGCTGGTGGGGGGAGGGCCGGGTGGACGGCGCGATCCTCGTCGACCTCCACCTCGACGACCCCCGCGTGCCGCAGGTGGAGGAGCTGGGCATGCCCGTCGTCGTCCTCGGGCACCCCTCGGCCGCCGGATCGCTCGTGCCGGTCTGGGCCGACGACAGCGCGGCCGTACGCGAGACCGTGGAGTATCTCGTCGCGCTCGGGCACCGGCGGATCGCCCGCGTCGCCGGACTGCCGCGGCTGTCGCACACGGCGATCCGCGACCGGGCGTTCGGCGACGTCTGCGCCGGTCTCGGGCTGGACGCCTGCCCGATCGTGCACACCGACTACACCGGCGAGGAGGGCGCGCGGGCCACGCGGCGGCTGCTCAGCTCACCCGAGCGGCCTACGGCGATCGTCTTCGACAACGACATCATGGCCGTGGCCGGCCTGTCGGTCGCCCAGGAGATGCGGCTCGACGTGCCGGCCGACCTGTCCGTCGTCGCCTGGGACGACTCCCCGCTCTGCCAGGTCGTCCGGCCGCCGCTGACCGTGCTCACCCGGGACATCCCGGCGTACGGCGCGCACGCGGCCCAGCGGCTGCTCGCGCTGATCGACGGCGTGGAGGCCAGGCCGCTGGAGGACGAGGCCCCGCGCCTGACCACCCGCGGCAGCACGGCGCCGCCCGCGTAGCCGCTCAGACCTGCGTGGGGAGCGCGGACCAGTCGATCACCAGGCGCTGCGGGTCCGCGGGGTCGGTCCACACCTGGACCGTCCGGCCCGGCAGGACGGCGCCCGTCAGCAGCCGGGGGAGGATCTGCCGGTGCGCGACCACGTACGGCGCGCCGGAGGCGGGCTGCACCCGCAGGTCGAAGGCCACGACGAGCTGGTCGTTCACCATGGTGCCCGTGTCCCGCATGCTCGCGATCAGGGCGGTGGCCGGCAGGCCGGTACCGACGAGGTCCTGGTTGCCGGTGCCCAGGAAGCTCTTCATCTGACCGAAGACGCCGCCGGACGGCCCGCCGCCGCCGACCAGCCTGGTGGCCAGGATGACGACGTCGCCGATCAGCAGGAACATCCCGACGATGAAGGCGGGCAACCCCCACGACATCGTGGAGATCGAGCCCATCCCGTAGATCCCGGCGAACAGCAGGACGATGCCGGCGCTGGCGCCGACGACGAAGACGTTACGCGACATTGCTCTCAACCCTTCCGATTCCTCGTACGTCCAAAGGGATAGGCGGACGGGCTTGATCAGCACTTGCACAGTGCTTACGGGGTGTTGGAAACGACGCTTACTCGCGCCTCCGGCGCGGTGGTTACCGCGTTTGAAAGGTGACGTTCAGGGGAGATCGCTACACTTGGCCCCGTTTGCCGCTACTGGCTTTCGACCCGGTGCAAAACGCCTGGTCCGACCCTCAGGAGCACGACAGTGGGTCACGTCGACGTCCGTCCCGCGCCCCCGGCGGAGGACCTCCCGGCGCCGCCGCCCCGGACGCCCCCAAAGTGGCGGGCCTGGGTGTGGGTCACGCTGTCGGGAGCGCTGGGCGTGCTCACCGGCGCCGCCACGTTCGCCGTCGGCGGGTACGTCAAGCTGACCGGCAACGTCAAGCACGAGACGGTGACCCAGAAGGATCTCGGGGGCGAGAAGCGCCCACAGAAGATCAGCAAGGCGCTCAACGTGCTGATCGTCGGCTCGGACCAGCGCAACGGCGCCAACGCCAAATACGGCAAGTTCCCCGGCGAGCGTACCGACACGATCATCCTGGCGCACATCTCCCCGAACCGGGACGGCGCGGTCCTGATCAGCTTCCCGCGCGACTCGCTCGTCCGCCTTCCCGCCTGTCCGGCCAAGGGCAACCTGCCGGGCCAGCGGCCACACGTCGGGATGATCAACGAGTCGTTCAACTCCGGCGGCATCGCCTGCACCTGGAGGACGATCGAGGGACTCACCGACATCCGCATCGACCACTTCGTGAAGGTCGACTTCACCGGCTTCAAGGCGATGGTGAACGCGCTGGGCGGCGTGCAGGTCTGCCTGCCGCAGGCCGTCCACGACAAGAAGGCGCTGCTCAACCTGCCCGCCGGCAAGCAGATCCTGAAGGGCGAGCAGGCGCTCGGATACGTCCGTGCCCGCTACTCGCTCGGCGACGGCTCCGACATCGGCCGGATCCAGCGGCAGCAGATGTTCCTCGCCTCGATGGCGAAGAAGGCCATGAGCGGCGAGACGCTGACCAATCCCGCGACGCTGTTCGGGTTCCTCGACGCGGTGACCAAGTCGATCACCACCGACCCCGACCTCACGATCGGCGTCATGAAGGACCTCGCGGTGAGCGCGCAGGGCCTGACCGCCGGGCAGATCCGCTTCGTCACCACGCCCTGGCGCTACTCGATCACCAACCCCGGCCGCGTCGAGTGGGTGCAGCCGCAGGCCGACCGCCTGTTCAGGATGGTCGCCGCCGACCAGATCGCCAAGAACGTCAAGAGCGGCGAGCAGAAGATCCCCAAGTCGCAGATCCACATCCTGGTCCGCAACGGCAGCGGGCAGCAGGGGCTCGGCACGCAGGTGGCCGCCGAACTGGAACAGCGCGGCTACCACATCGTCAAGGTCGAGCAGGCGCCCAAGCCGTACGCCAAGACCGTCATCGCGTATTCGGAGAACGGCGAGAGCCGGGCGTCCCGGCTCTACCGCGAACTCAAGAAGTCGCGCTCCCGCCTGGTGCGCACGGCCACCACGCAGACCCTCGTGCTGGGGATCGGGGCCGACTGGCAGGGGATGAAGCCCCCCAGGACGCTCGACGACGTGGAGGGCTTCGACGCCACCCAGGACAGCTGCACGGCCTCCTGACGGAGAATCAGAGCCGAGGAGCAGAACCGAGAATCAGAACAGCCAGCCGAGCAGGCCGCCGCCGCGGCGCGGCGACTCCTGGGTGGGGGCGGGCGCGCTGGTCGGCTGCCCGGTGTCCGGATCGGAGGTGGGGGCCGTGGCCGCCTGCTCCTCGGACGTCGCGGTGTCTGTCCCTCTGTCCGTCCCCGAGGTCTGCTCGTCGGACCGCTCGTCGGCGGGCGGCCGCTGCTGCGTGTCGACCGGCACGCGGGTCCGCGACGGGCGCGGGGAGGCGGTGCTCCGGGGGCCGGAGTCCCGCGCGCGGGACCGGGGCGTGTGTGTGGGCGCGGACGCGCCGGGCCGGGTCCATGTGGGTTCGGCCGTGGGTTCGGCCGTGGGTCCCGCTGTGGGTTCGGCCCTGGGGGCCTCGCTCGGCACGGCCCCGCTGGGCACGGCGTCAGTGGGCACGGCGTCGGTGGGCACGGCGTCGGTGGGCTCGTCGGTGGGAACCGGCGAGACGGGCGCCGTCGCGGCGGCGCAGCCCGCCCCTCCCTCGCACTCCGCGCCACCGGGGTGCCCGACCCACAGCGCCAGCGCCCAGATCGCGCCCAGGACCCCGGCGGCGATCAGACCGGTCCGCAACAGCATCCCGCCGCGCCGCGAACGCTCGTCCTCGTCCTCGTCGGGGTCGGTGCTGTTGCGCCAGCCCGAGCCGAGGAAGCCGCGCGGATCGGTGTCGCCGTCGCTCACCGGGAGCCGAGCGGTGCGTCCGGCGGCGTAGTCGGCCTGCTCGGCGTGGTCGGCGGGGGTCTGCGCGGGCTGGTCCGGCCGCCAGTCCTCCGAGAGCACGTCGCCCTGGCCGCTCGGCCTGGCGCCGAGAGCTTGCTCGTCCTGGTCCTCGGACCAGAACCGGTCTCCCTCCCCGCCGTGCTGGCCTTCGCCCGCGATGTACGGCCGGATGAACGAGCCGTCCTGCTCGTAGGCGTCCTGCTCGTAGGCGTCCTCGGTGACCGGGTCGCGCATAAAGGTCCTTCCTCAGTGAGCCCTGGGTCGTGTCCCAATAGCGAACGTTCCTAGCACTGGTCGACACGTCCTGTCTGGAAATTTCACAACAATCACAAAAACCCATCAGGGTTGACGGGATTCCTAGAACGGTCTTTAATATCGACTAAACCGACTGACTTGGTAGGAATCTTCCGGAATAGAGGACAGGCATGAGAGTGCGCAGGCTCGGGGCCATCGCAGCCGCCGTCATGGCGACGACCACCCTGGTCACCGCCTGCGGGGGCGACAGCAACGCCGGCGGGGGCGACGGCGGCGGAGACAAGGTCCAGTTGGCGCTGGTCGCCTACTCCACCCCCCAGGCGGCGTTCGAGGACATCATCAAGGCGTTCCAGAAGACGCCCGAGGGCAAGAACATCACCTTCACCCAGTCGTTCGGCGCGTCCGGCGACCAGAGCCGCGCCGTGGCGAACGGCCTCAAGGCGGACATCGTCGAGTTCTCCCTGGAGACCGACATCACCCGGCTCGTGAAGGCCGGCATCGTCGCGCCGGACTGGAACTCCGGCCCCACCAAGGGAATCCTCACCAAGTCCGTCGTGGTGATCGGCACCCGCAAGGGCAACCCGAAGGGCCTCAAGACCTGGGACGACCTCGTCAAGCCCGGCGTCGAGGTCATCACGCCGAACCCCTTCACCTCCGGCGGCGCCCGCTGGAACCTGCTCGCGGGCTACGGCGCCAAGTCGAACAAGGGCGCCGACCAGGCCGCCGGGCTCGCCTACCTGGACGCGCTGCTCAAGAACGTGCCGGTCCAGGACGACAGCGGCCGCAAGTCGCTGCAGACCTTCACCGGCGGCAAGGGCGACGCGATCCTCACGTACGAGAACGAGGCGATCTTCGCTCAGCAGAACAACCAGGAGATCGACTACACGGTCCCGGACTCGACACTCCTCATCGAGAACCCGGTCGCCGTGACGAAGAACACCGCCCACCCCACGGAGGCCGCGGCCTTCCTGAAGTACCTCTACTCGGTCGAGGCCCAGACGATCTTCGCCAAGAACGGCTACCGCCCGGTCGCCGACGGCGTGACCGGCTTCAACTGGCCCGCCCCGCCGCAGCTGTTCACGATCCAGGACCTCGGCGGCTGGGACAAGATCACGACTGACTTCTTCGACTCGAAGACCGGCAAGGTCGCGGAGATCGAGCGCAAGCTCGGCGTGGCGACCGAGAAGTGACGAGAGAAGTGACGCGGAAGTGACCGCGATCACCGTACGCCCCTCCTCGCGCGTGGCCGGCGGCACCGCCGCCGGCCTCGGCACCGCGGTGCTGTACCTGAGCCTGATCGTGCTGATCCCGCTGGCCGCCGTGGTCTGGCGCTCGGCCGACGAGGGGCCCGGGTACTTCTGGCGCTCGGTCACCACCCCCGACGCCTGGGCGGCGCTCACCCTGACCGTGGGCGCCTCGGCGCTCGTCGCCCTGGTCAACCTGGTCGTGGGCACGGTCATCGCCTGGGTGCTGGTCCGCGACCGCTTCCCCGGCCGGGCGGTGCTCGACACGATCATCGACCTGCCGTTCGCGCTGCCGACCATCGTCGCCGGTCTCGTCCTGCTCGCGCTGTACGGCCCGCAGTCCCCGCTCGGGGTCAACCTGGCCTACAGCAGGGCCGGAGTCGTGCTGGCGCTGCTGTTCGTCACGCTGCCGTTCGTCGTCCGTACGGTGCAGCCGGTCCTGCTGGAACTCGACACGGAGATGGAGCAGGCGGCGGCCTCCCTCGGCGCGAGCCCGTTCCAGACCTTCCGCCGGGTCATCCTGCCGAACCTGATCCCCGCGATGCTGTCCGGCACCGCCCTCGCCTTCACCCGGGCGATCGCCGAGTTCGGCTCGACCGTGCTCATCTCGGGCAACCTGCCGTTCAAGACGCAGGTCGCGGCGGTGAACATCTTCAGCCAGATCGAGGGAGACAACACCACCGGCGCGGCCGCGATCTCGACGGTCCTGCTCGTGGTGGCCCTGGTCGCGCTGATCACGCTCGACGTCCTGCAGCGCTGGGGGAGCCGCCGTGGCTAAGCACGTCCTGCGCGTGGTCGCCGTCGTCTACGTCATGCTCCTGCTGGTGCTGCCCGTGGCGCTGATCGTCTGGCGGACCTTCGGAGACGGGCTCGGGCCGTTCGCCGAGGCCCTGACCTCTCCGTCGGCCCTGCACGCGTTCAAGGTCACGGTCGTCGTCGCCGGCTGGGCGGTCCTGGCCAACACGGTCTTCGGGGTCGGCGCCGCACTCCTGCTCGTCCGGCACGAGTTCCCCGGCAAACGGCTGCTGGGGGCGTTCATCGACCTGCCGATGGCCGTCTCGCCGGTCGTCGTCGGGCTCGCGCTCATCCTCGTGTACGGCCGGTTCGCCCCCCTCGGCGGCCTGCTGGAGAGCTGGGGAATCCAAGTGATCTTCTCCACCCCCGGCATGGTGCTGGCCACGGTGTTCGTGTCGCTGCCGCTCGTCGTGCGGGCCGTCGTACCGGTCCTGGAGGAGCTCGGCGACGAGCAGGAGCAGGCCGCGCACACGCTGGGCGCGAGCCGCGTCCAGACGTTCGTCCGCATCACGCTCCCCGGCATCCGCTGGGCTCTCGGCTACGGCGTCGTGCTCTGCCTGGCCCGTTCGCTCGGCGAGTACGGCGCGGTCGCGGTGGTCTCCGGCCGCCTCGTGGACCAGACCCAGACGATGACGCTGTTCGTCGAGGAGCGGTTCCAGAACTTCGACCAGCCGGCCGCGTTCGCCGCCGCCACGGCCCTCGCCCTGATCGCCGTGGTCACCCTGCTGCTCACCAAGCTCCTGCGCCCGAAGGATCGGTCTGATGGCAATTGAGGTACGCGACGTGAACAAGTCGTTCGGGACGACCCCCGTCCTGCGCGACGTTTCGCTTGACGTCGCCGCGGGGTCGCTGACCGCCCTGCTCGGCCCGAGCGGCGGGGGGAAGTCGACGCTGCTGCGGGTGATCGCCGGCCTGGAGCGGCCCGACACCGGCACGGTCCTGATCTCCGGCGCCGACGCCACCCGGCTGTCCCCGCAGCGGCGCAACGTCGGCTTCGTGTTCCAGCACTACGCCGCCTTCAAGCACCTCACGGTCTTCCGCAACGTGGCCTTCGGCCTGGAGATCCGCAAGCGGCCCAAGGACGAGATCCGCAAACGCGTCATGGAACTGCTGGAGCTGGTCCACCTGGAGAAACTGGCCGACCGCTACCCGTCCCAGCTGTCGGGCGGCCAGCGCCAGCGCATGGCCCTGGCCAGGGCCCTCGCGGTGGAGCCCCAGGTGCTGCTGCTGGACGAGCCGTTCGGCGCCCTGGACGCACAGGTGCGCAAGGAGCTGCGGACGTGGCTGCGCCGGCTGCACGACGAGGTCCACGTCACCACCGTGTTCGTCACCCACGACCAGGAGGAGGCCATCGAGGTCGCCGACACGATCGTGGTGCTGGCCGGGGGCGAGGTCGTGCAGGCCGGCAGCCCCGGCGAGGTGTACGACAACCCGGCCAACCCGTTCGTGATGCGCTTCCTCGGCCCGGTCACCGAAATCGGCGGCAGTCTGGTCCGCCCGCACGACCTCGAGCTCAGCCAGGACCCGGTCGAGGGCGGCTCACCCGCCGTGGTCTCCCGCGTCGTACGGCTCGGCTTCGAGGTGCGCGTGGAGGTGGAGATCGGCGGGCACGAGGCGTGGGTCCAGGTGACGCGGGAGCAGGCCGACCGGCTCGGTCTCGGACCGGGCGACACCGTGCACGTCAGGCCCGCACCGGGCGCCCGATCCCTGGCACTCGCGCTGTGACCGACACAGTGACGGACGCAGTTTAAGAAGATGCGGCTTTCCGTACGGACCCAGTACGCCCTGCGCGCCGCCGCCGAACTGGCCGCGGCGGCGCCGGGGCCGGTCCCGGCCGAGCGGATCGCGGCCGCCCAGCGCATTCCCCGGCGGTTCCTCGACAACATCCTGCTGCAGATGCGGCGGGCCGGCCTCATCCACAGCCAGCGCGGGCCTGACGGCGGCTACTGGCTCGCGCGCCCCGCCGAGCAGATCACGCTCGCCGACGTCGTCCTCATCATGGAGGGGGCGCCCCAGGACAGCGAGGGTTTCCACGGGGTCGCCGAGCCGCTCGGCGACGTCTGGACGGCGCTGCGCGACCACGAGCAGGCGACGCTCACCGAGGTCACGCTCGCCCACATCGCGACCGGTTCACTGCCACCCCTCTAATCACCCTTTTGATCCCGGTACTTGATCCCGGTACTTGTGGAAGACTCCACGTTCAGGTGGAACGTGCCGGGGCGTAGAGGCAGGCGGGATGGGTACTGCTGGGCAGCTCATCGTCAGGCGATACCGGCTGGTCCGCGCCCTCGGCCACGGCCGCACCGGGCTGGTGTGGGAGGGCCGCGACACGCTGCTCGACCGGCCCGTCGCGATCCGCGAGGTCCTGCTGCCCCCGAACCTGGGCGAGACCACGCGGCTGCGGCTCGTCCAGCGGATCTCCCGCGAGGTCCACCAGGCCGAGCGGCTGCGCCACCCCCACATCGCCGCCGTCTACGACGTCGCCGAGGAGGGCGACACCCCGTACGTCGTGACGGAGCTGGTCCCCTCGCGCTCGCTCGACGGGATGGTCTCCGGCGACGGACCACTGCCCCCGGCCGAGGCCGCGCGGATCGCCCGCGCGGTGCTGTCCGCGCTCACGCACGCCCACGCCGCCGGCGTACGGCACGGCGACGTCCGGCCCGCCAACGTGCTCCTCGCGCACGACGGGCGGGTGCTGCTCGCCGACTTCGGCGTGTCGGTGCTGGCCGCCGATCCGGCGTACGCCCGCGATCCTGTACCGAGCAGCCCTCCCGTCGGCCGTGGCACCGAGACGTACCTCGCCCCGGAACGGGCCGCCGGCGGGCCGCGTACGGTCGCCGCCGACCTGTGGTCGCTCGGTGCCACCCTCCACCTGGCCGTCACCGGCAGGCCGCCCACGGGCCAGGGGGCGCCGGAGGAGGTGCCCGGGGAGCTCCGCGCGGTGCTCGCCGGGCTGCTGGCCCGGGAGCCCAGGCGGCGGATCGACGCGGAGACCGCCGACCGCCTGCTCGCCGAGATCGAGCCGCCCGCCCCGCCTCGGCCGGTACGCCGGGGCCCCGGCCGCACCCGTCTCGTGATCGGGATCGCGGCGGCCGTGCTGGTCGCCTGTGCTGTGGGAGGTTGGGCTGTCGGAGGTTGGGCGGTGCTGCGGACCGGCGGGGAAAGCCGGGCCGTGGCCCTGGTGGCCTCCCCGTCGGCCCCGGTGTCAGCGTCCCCGTCGGCCTCCTCGTCATCCTCCCCGTCGGCCCCGGTGTCGGCCCCGGTGTCGGCTTCTGCGCAGCCCGCGCGGCGGCTGAAGCTGAAGTGGCACACATCCGACGCCGGCTGGCGGGCCGGCGCGCCCCGGGACTGGACCCGCGAGGAGAGGCCGTACTCGACCTCGTGGCGCTCGCGGGACGGCGGGGCGGCGTTCACGGTCGAGGTGACCGCGCAGCGCGGCACCGATCCCCTGGCGGCTCTCGGCGAGGCGGAGGCGTTCCTCCGCCCTGCCGCCACGACCTATCGCAAGCTTCGGCTCAGGGCCGTGACCGGCGAGCACGGCCCATCGGCCGACTGGGAGTTCATCTGGACCCCGCGCAAGGCGTCGGCTCGAGACCACCTGGCCAAGGGAGTGGAGTATCACCAGTACCGCCGTGTGATCTCCACAGGCACGACGACGAGCGTGCTCACCTGGACCACCCCCGCCGCCGACTGGGACGCCCTGCGGCCCACGCTCGTCAAGGTGCTCTCGCTCTTCCAGCCGCCCTCGGCCGTCCCGACGCCTTCCGCGGCCTGAAATCCACCCCGTGCCCTCCTCGCGTGTGCCATGATGGCGCACAAGTGAAAGTGACAACGGTTTTCATTTCGCCGTTTCGGTGCGGTTTCGTTTTGGTGCGGTTTCGTTTTGGTTTGGGGGCCTTCATGCGAGTGGCGTTCGTCGGCAAGGGCGGAAGCGGCAAGACCACGCTGTCGTCACTGTTCGCGAGGTACGCGGCGCGGAGAGGGCCGGTCGTCGCCATCGACGCCGACATCAACCAGCACCTCGGCCTGGCCCTGGGCCTGCCGGCGGATGCGGATACAGACGCGGCCGAGCACCCGCCCCCGCTGGGCGGGATGCTGACCGAGATCAAGGACTACCTGCGGGGCGAAAACCCGCTGATCCGCGACGCGGCGTCCATGGTCAAGACCACCCCGCCCGGGCGCGGCTCGCGGCTTGTCCGGCTGGACGACCCGTTCTTCCCGTCCCGTCCCGTCGAGGGCGTCTCGCTCATGGTCACCGGCCCGTTCGAGGAGGACGATCTCGGCGTCGCCTGCTACCACTCGAAACTCGGCGCGGTCGAGCTCTACCTCAACCACCTGGTCGACGGCCCCGGTGAGTACGTCGTGGTGGACATGACCGCCGGGGCGGACTCCTTCGCCTCCGGCTTGTTCACCCGCTTCGACCTCACCTTCCTGGTCGCCGAGCCGACCCGTCAGGGCGTGGGCGTCTACCGGCAGTACCGCGACCACGCCGCCGGGTTCGACGTCGAGATCGCTGTCGTGGGCAACAAGGTCCACTCGCCGGAGGACGTCGACTTCCTCCGCGAGCACGTCGGCGACGACCTGCTGACCTGGTTCGGCCACTCCCCCGCCATCCGCGGGATGGAGCAGGGCCGGCCGTTCACGCTCGACGACCTGGAGCCCGCCGGCCACCTGGCCCTCGCCACCATGCTCGACCGGCTCGACGCGCAGCCCAAGGACTGGTCGAAGTTCGGCAGGCAGGCGGCCGAGTTCCACGTCAGGAACGCCCGCGCGTGGGCCAACCGGGCCACGGGACAGGACCTGGTCGCGCAGATCGACCCCGGCTTCGTGTACGGCCCGGCCGTCGCCGCTCCATGAACGTGTCGCCTCCGCGCCAGATGGAGGCCCGGCGCGTTCGATCTACCGTCAACTGCGTTCCCCCTTGTGTGAGACATGCCGGGGAGACGCCGTCGAGAGGAGAACAGCTCATGTCGCTGTCCGTGTCCAACGACCTGCTCGACCAGGCTCGCGCCGGCGAGGTGGACGACGCGGCCTTCGTCGCCTGCGTCCGCGACTCGCTGCCGTACGCCTGGGCGACGATCACCGCGCTGGTCGAGCGGCGGGACCGGTCCGGCGCCGACTTCGCCGACAACCAGGTGCCGCCGCCCGACGAGGCCGCTCGCGGTCAGTTGCTGCGCTGCCTGGCCAGCGACGCGATGCGCGGCGCCCTCGAAAGGCACTTCGGCGTACGCCTGGCCTTCCAGAACTGCCACCGCGTCGCGGTGTTCCGCCCGGAGGCCACCGAGGCCTACCGGGAGTTCGTCACCCCCCGCGCGCAGATCCTGAACCAGAGCCCGGAACTGGTCGACTGCTGACCTGATGTTCGGCTGGGGGGGCGGCGCTCGGTTCACGCCGTCCCCCTTCCCGTCCCCCTCCCGTCGCCATTCCGCCGCACTGCCGGAAGCACCTCCGCGCCGAGGCGTGCGATGTTCTCCAGCGTCCGCGCGCGGTCTCCGGCGCCCTCGACCATCAGGATGAGGTGCCGCAGCCCGGTCCGCGCCGCCGTGGTCGTGATCTTCTCCACACAGTGCTCCGCCGAGCCCACCGGATGGATCCGGCACAGCAGGTCCACGTACTCCGGAATGTTCCGCCGCGGCGGCGGCCGGCCGTCCACGGGGATGTACCCGGCGAGTCCCGGCCCGAGCCAGCGCGGCAGCGACTCCCGCATCTCCCGTACGGCCTGCTCGGTGGTGTCCGCCACGTAACCGAGCGCGGCCCCGATGTGCGCCGCCGGGGCCGCGGCGTACGTCTCGTAGGCGGCAATCATCTTCGCCTTCTCGTCGTCGCCGATGTGCATGCCGAGGAGCATGGGCAGCCCCCGTTCGGCGGCGAGCCGGACCGTGCCGTCCGACGTGCAGGCGACGACCGGCGACATACGGGCCTGCGGGACCATCGTGACCTCCCGGAAGCGGAAGAACTCGCCGTCCGCCGCCACCTGCCCGCTGTCTGTCTCACTGGCCAGTGCCGAGCACAGCAGATCGAGCGATTCGGGGAATCCCCGCTCGAACCTCTCCGTCCCGGTGCCGAAGACCTCCAGTTCCAGCCACGGCCCCCCACGCCCCACGCCAAGCCGGAACCTGCCGTCCGACACGTGATGGAGGATCGCCGCCTGCTCCGCCAGCGCGACCGGATGCTGCGCGGACAGCACGCTGACCGCCGTCCCCACCGTGATCCGCGAGGTCCGGCCCAGCGCGACGGCCGCCAGCGTCACCGCCGACGGGCAGACGCCGTACGACATGAAGTGGTGCTCGGCGATCCAGGCGTCGTCGAATCCGGCCCGCTCGGCGGCCTCGATCGCCTCCACCGTGCCACGCAGCACGTCCCCGGGCGCCATGCCCGGGAACCCTGCCGCGACGAGGAAGATTCCGATCCTCATGCGTGCGGCCGCGCCCCTACCGAGGGCCGCCGTTGACGTAGAGCGTCTGGCCGGTGACGTACGACGCGTCGTCGGAGGCGAAGAAGGCCACCACTGACGCGATCTCGGTCGGCTGGCCGACACGCCGCAACGGCACGGCCTGCGCCATGGTGGCCTGGTGCTCCTCCGGGGTCACCCCCAGCCGAACGGCCGTCGCCTCGGTCATCGGCGTCGCGACGTAGCCGGGCGCGACCGCGTTCACCCGGACGCCGAACGGGCCCAACTCGATCGCCATGGTCGCGGTGAGCCCCTGGATCCCCGCCTTGGCCGCCGAGTAGTTGGCCTGCCCCCGGTTTCCCAGCGCCGACCGGCTCGACAGGTTGACGATCGCCCCCGACCGCTGCTCCACCATGTGCTTCTGGACGGCCCGGCTCACGAGGAAGACGCCCTTGAGGTTCACATCGACGACCTTGTCCCAGTCTTCCTCCGACATACGGAACAGCAGGTTGTCGCGGGTCAGCCCGGCGTTGTTCACCAGCACGTCGATCCGCCCGAACTCCGCCATCACCCCCGGCACCAGCGCCTCGACCTGACCGCTGTCGGAGACGTCACAGCCGAACGCGACCGCCCTGCCCCCGGTGACGGTGATCTCGTCCACGATCGAGGCGCATCGGTCCGCGGTGAGGTCCACGCAGGCCACCGCCGCACCTTCCGCCGACAACCGGCGTGCGATCGCCGCACCGATCCCCCGTGCCGCGCCGGTGACGACCGCGAACTTTCCGATGAACCGTGACATCGCAAGCCTCCTCACCCGGATTCGATCACAGCAACTTACTCCGAGTCATTCTCCCGGCCACACCACAAACCGCCGTCACCCCGGTCATGCGGCGCGTCGGCACGTGCTCGCCTAGATCTGCAGTCGTCTGGCTCCCGGGAGCCGGTGGTAGGTGAAGGCCCAGCGGTCGGTGCCTTCCTTGCGGCGGGTGTAGCGGCCGGGGTGGCGGTAGCGGTCGCGGTTGTGGAACTGGCAGGCCGGGCCGAGCAGTTTCAGGTCGGTCAGGCCGCCGCTGCTCCAGTTGTCGGCGTGGTCGATCTGGCACATCGCGGCGGGCAGGGGGCAGCCGTCGATCCAGCAGGTGGCGTAGCGGGCGAAGATCGCCCGCCGCTGGGTGGGGGTGGCCAGGCGGACCTTGCGGCCCATGTCCAGCACCTGCCCCTCGGCGTCCATCACCAGCCGCACCAGGGCGCTGGTGCGCGCCAGGCGGTGCACGCCGGAGACCGGCAGCACCTGCCCGGTCACCAGCAACAACCCCGGCGCCGTCCCCAACAGCGCCCCCGACAGCACTCCCGGCGGCGCTCCCTGCGCCGTTCCGGGCGCTGTTCCCAGTGGCGTCCCCGGTGGTGTCTCCGGCTCCGGTACCGGCACGTCCGGCGTCCCTGGCGCTGCGGACGAGCACCACGCTTCCCCGCCGCACTCGCATGCGCCCTCGCCGCACCCCCGGTGCTCGTGGCCGTGGTCCTCACGCGTGCCCTGCCCATACCGGCAGTCCCCCGCAGGCCGATGCCTCGCGTGGGTGTGCTGCCCAGGTGGGTCCTCGGGAGGAGGATCCAGCTGCGCTGCATGCGGAGGCGCTGTGTGCGGAGGCGCTGTGTGCGGAGGCGCTGTGTGCGGAGGCGCGCCACCGCCGCCGGGGAACTCGGCGTCGGCCGTCTGGTCAGGACACCCAGGGCCGGTGCCTTCCGCCTCACCAGCGACGCTGTCCTCCACCTCGGCAAAGGCGCCGTCGTCCCCCGTCACGGGCGCCCGGTTCTGCCCCTCGGCACGGGCGCAGTCCTCGCCCTTTGCGCGTGCGGTGTCGCCGCACTCGGCAGAGGCCGTGCTCACGGCGTCGCCCGGCCCGCGCCCACCAGCCCGCTGCTGACCGGCCCCGCAGCCGCCGGCCTTCTCACCGCACAGGCTGGTGGCAGCAAGGTCGGCACTCTCGGCAGCCGCGTCCACGGCCGCACCGGCCCCGGACTCTGCACCGGCACCGCCCGGGTCGTCGGCGCTTCCGGTGTCGCGGAGGGCGCAGTCACCGTTGTCTTCGGGGGCGCTGGCGCCGTTGTCCTCGGTATCGCCGCTGTCCTTGATGTCGCCGGGATCGGCGTCGCCTGGGTCGCTGGTGTCGGCGTGGGTGCTGTCGGCGGGAGTGACGTCCTCGGGATCGGCGGGGAGGGATTCGGCGTTGACCAGCACCAGAAGCTCGGCGGCGATCTTCTGCTCCAGCAGCGCGATCAGCGCGTCGGCCTGGCGGACCTGCAACGACCGGTCATCCCCCTCGGCCCTGGGTTTGGCGTAGGCGTCCAACAGGGCACGCAGCCGGGCGGCCGCCTCACGGGGCAGGTAGAACTCCCCCTCCAGCCCACCCCCCTTGCCCGGGCGGACCCTCAAAAACCGCCGCCCGTAATCGGCCTGCTCATCACGCTCCTCCCCATCCGGGTCCAGCACCGCACGCAGATAACGGCCCGCTTTGGCCACCTCCGCCGGGCCCGCCCTCCCAGCCAGCTCCAGCAAAATCGGCTCAACCAACCCGGCCTGCTCATCAGTCAGGTCGGCGGTGGCGGTGCAGATCGCCTCCACCACCCCCGCGGACAATCTCCCGGCCGCGAACGCCTCCCGCACCCCCGGCAGACGGGCCAACTCCACCCCCAGGGTCAGCAGGCGCCCCGCCCCCGCCCCACTCATCCCCCCGGCCGTACGCAGCCAACTACGGGTAGAGGCATGCCCATGCTGCCTGGCCTGCCCCGCCCGATGCACCCGCCCCACCCGCTCCGCCAACGCACACGTGATCCGATCCCGCGCGAACATCAACTCCTCAGCCTCGCCCAGACAGACGTCCACATCCTCCGGAAGCGGCGTCAGCGCCAGCGCCTGCGCCGACTCACGAAGAGAACCCACCAGCACCCACGACGACCGGCCCCGACCAGCCCCGCCGGAACGCACCCCATCGGCACCGGCCCTCGCAGCGCTGTCGCCGGCAGCACCCTCGCCGGCAGCGCTGCCGGCACTGCCACTCGCGGCACAGCCACTCGCGGCACAGCTGTCACTGGCCCCGTCATTCTGCGCATCGGCTGGACCGTCATCGCCTGAGCCGTCATTGCCTGAGCGGTCATTAACTGGGCCGTCATTGCCAACCGGGAAAGACCCAATGGCGCAATCGTCGCGGGCGAGCGAACCTTCGGAGGCCCACAAAGGGGAATCGGCGATCAACCGATCCCACCAGTCGCCGTCGGCATTATTCGAACGACGAGGGTGCTCAGCATCTGATCCGAACAGATCCATCACACCCCCTCAAGTGATTCGAAAACCTGTATGAATTCTGTCACCCCACGATCAGCCCCAGCAACCGCCGGAAGCGAATAGTTGGAGCAGCAGGTCAACCCGAAAAGGGGCGATAAGGGTTATTCAGAAGGCGGCGACGGCGCGTTCGACGGCTTCCAAAGCGCGGTCGAGCAGGGCGATGCGGTCGGCGAGCACGTCCTGCATGGGATCACCGGCGCGGATCCTGTCGATGCTGGTGATGTACACGGCACGGTAGGCGGCGACCACCAGGGCGGCCGCGAGCCTCGGGGCCGGCTCGGCCCGGCCGGTTCCGGCCGCCTCGGCGAACAGGCCGGCGAGCACTCCCTCGAACTCCTCGACCAGTTCCCTCGCCCGGGCCCTGAGCGCGGGCGAGTCCAGGATCACCTGCCAGAACACCTGATATCCGGGGGCGATCCCGCCGAGCGGGTGGCCTTCCCGGAGCATGCCGAGGAACAGCCGACGCAGCGCGGCGAGCGGGGTCTCCCCTTCGGCGCGTTCCCGTACGGCCCGGGTGACCAGCTCGACCGCCTCGGGAAAGCGGTCGAGGAACAGGTCCTCCTTGCGGGGGAAGTAGTTGAAGACGGTCTTGGTCGAGACGCCGGCCGCCTCGGCGACCTCGGCGACCGTGACGTTGTCGAACCCACGCTGCATGAACAGGCCCGAGGCCACGTCCGAGATCAGCGACCGGGTCTGCCGCTTCTTCCGCTCCCGCAGTCCCAACCTCTCCGTCACCCGCCTCACTCTAGTTGCTAAAAACTTATAGTGACAGTAAGTTTTTAGCGACAGTAACAACGGGGGAGGGTGCATGTCGTACGACGTCGTGGTGGTCGGCGGGGGACCGGTCGGCCTGATGCTGGCCTGCGAACTGCGGCTGGGCGGAGCGTCGGTCGTGGTGCTCGAACGGCTGACCGAGATCGACCCGACGCTCAAAGCGGGCTCGCTCAACACGCCCAGCGTGGAGGCGCTCTACCGGCGGGGCCTGCTGCCCGCGCTGAGGGAGGCGCAGGAGCGGGCGATGGAGCTCGTGAAGGCCTTCATGCGCGGACAGGCCGCCGCGGAAGGGCCGCGCCGGACTCCGCCCAGGTTCGCCGGCCACTTCGCCGGGATGATGCTGAGCGCCGAGCGGATGGACGCCGACGACCCGGACCTGGCCGACCGGGGACCGGCCGCCGAGATCGGCCTGGTGTCCCAGCAGCAGCTCGAACAGATCCTCGCCGTACGCGCGGCCGAGCTGGGGATCGAGGTGCGGCGCGGGGTGGAGGTGACCGGCTTCACCGACGACGGCGAGCGGGTCACGGTCACCACGACCGGCGGCCCGGTGCACGGCCGCTGGCTGGTCGGCTGTGACGGCGGCAGGAGCACGGTACGCAAACTGGCCGGCTTCGAGTTTCCCGGGACGCATCCGGAGATCACGGCCTACCAGGCCGTCGCGGAGATGGAGGGCACCGAGCACCTGGGCGTGGGCTGGCAGGCCACCCCGACCGGGGTCTACTCCCACGGGCCGGTGCCGGGCCGCGTCCTCGTCGCGCGCTTCGACAGCGGCCCACGCGGCAGAGCCGACAGGACCACGCCGGTGACCGCCGAGGAGCTGCAGGACGCGGTCAGGCACGTCACGGGCTCCGACGTGGTCGTCAAGGAGATCACATCGGTCACCCGGTTCACGGACAACGCCCGGCAGGCGACGACCTACCGGCTCGGCCGGGTGCTGCTGGCCGGCGACGCCGCGCACGTCCACTCGCCGTTCGGCGGCCAGGGGCTGAACCTGGGGCTTGGCGACGCCGTGAACCTCGGCTGGAAGCTCGCGGCCGTCGTACGAGGCCAGGCACCGGAAGATCTTCTCGACACCTACACGCGGGAGCGGCACCCGATCGGCGCCTGGGTGCTCGACTGGACGCGCGCCCAGATCGCCCTGATGCGTCCCGACGCCCACGCGCGGGCGGCACGGGCGGTGGTCGCCGACCTGATCGAGACGGTCGCCGGCACCACCTACTTCGTGAAGAAGATCTCGGGCGTCTGGCAGCGGTATGACATGCCCGGCGACAGCGGGCACCCGCTGGTGGGACGCAGCGTGCCCGACTACGAGTTCGAGGACGGCTCACGGCTCGCCGATCACCTTCACGACGCACGGGGCCTGCTCGTCCGCCAGAGCGGATCCCGGCTCGGCGGCACGGCGGCGGACGGCTACGGAGACCGGGTCACCACCGTCACGACGGCGATACGCGACCCGCACGCTCCCGGCGCGCTTCTCGTGCGGCCGGACGGGTTCGTCGCCTGGACGGAGGACCCGGACGACACCGATCCGAACACCGATCCGAACACCGATGCCGAGGGGCTCGCGGACGCGCTGGAGACCTGGTTCGGCACGCCCGCGGACGTCCCCGCCGCCCTCCGCTGAACCGTTCGCCGGACGCCGTGGATCTTTGGCCAAATCTTTACCCTGGGTGCCCGCCACACGAGACCCGGATCAAGGCTCTGACCTGCGGTTTCTCCTCCGGGCACACCCCTTAACCCATCCCCCGCCAAGATGTCTCGTGTCATTTGGTATCAGCCGTGGTCAGCAGCCCCCATCATGTGCTCATGCCCGCTTTTGTCACCCTGTCCGGGCGCTTCGTGCGCCTGGAACCGCTCAGCCTCGCGGTGCTCGACGACCTCGTCGCCGCGGCGAGTGAAGACCGTTCGACGTACGCCTTCACTCGCGTTCCCGCTGGCCGGGATGAGATGGTCTCCTACGTGGAGGCCGCCTTGGCTGAGCAGGCGGAGGGCCGCACGATGCCCTTCGCCATCCGGTGGCTGCACACCGACCGCGTGGTCGGTGCCACCCGTCTGATGAACCTGGAGTACTGGCAGGGCCCGATGCCCTGGCCGCCGGGTACGAAGGGCGCGGTGGGCGAGGTCCCGTCCGTCGCGGACATCGGGTACACCTGGCTCGCCGCGTCGGCCCAGGGCACCGGTGTCAACAGGGAGAGCAAGTATCTGATGCTCTCCCTGGCCTTCGAGACCTGGCAGGTTCACCGGATCACCCTCAAGGCAGACGTACGCAACACCCGATCCCGGGCCGCCATCGAGGCCCTCGGCGCACACCTCGACGGTGTGCGACGAGCGGACAGCCGAGGCGCCGACGACACGGTCCGAGATACCGCGTACTACTCGATCCTGAGTCCCGAGTGGCCCGCCGTACGCGATCGTCTCCGCGCGCGGCTGGGCCTCCTGGAAACGGCGTCGGAAGCAGCGTGATCAAGCCATAGGAAAACGGCCCGTCCCGGAAGGGACGGGCCGCGTCATGCCCGGGGGACAGACGGTCAGGCGTCGTAGCCGAAGTCGTCCTCGTAGGCGTTGTAGAGGTCGCGCCAGTAGCCGCACTTGACCGGCTGGTTGCTGTACAGACCGATCTGGCAGACCCTCGCCTGCACCTGGGCGACGTCGTAGCGCCAGAAGTTGATCTGCTTGTAGCCGCCGGCGCCGCAGTACTTGTACGACTTGAAGCTGGAGGACCAGTCGTCCTCGCCGTCGTCCCAGGACGACACGCGGAACTGGATGAACGCGCACTTGCCGCCCTCACGGTAGGTGCGGTGGTCGTTGTCCCAGAGCTTGCCGGTGATGTGGACCCGGTTCGACTCCTCGTCGTCGTAGTTCACGTCGACGTAGCCCTTGGCCTTGGCCAGGTGGTTCGACGACCAGTAGGTGCCCCACCAGCCGTCGTAGTCCCAGTCGTCGTGGTGGGAGGCGGAGGCGGCGGAGGTGGCGGAGGCGGGGGCGGCGTTGGCGGCGGTCGCGAGGGCCGGCAGCCCGAGGGCGGCGACGGTGGTGGCTGCGGCGAGACCGAGGGTGATGGAGCGTCGCATTTCGGTTCTCCTGTTCGAGGACGATCCCCCGATGCGGGGTGCTGTCGGGGTTGCACCTCAGTGATAGGCCCGCCCGCCTGCAACCCGCTTTCAGCGCTCTCACCGTGGTTTGCAGGCCGCTTTCAAGCACCTGAACGCACACTGAACCAGCGCGCTCGGTCCTACTGCCACCGCGCGACACGATCTATCATTTGGTCGAAAATCTTGCCATTGGGGGACAGGGCACATGCCTGATCACGCCGCCGCGGACGGCCTGCGCTTCGCCGTGCTGGGACCCGTCCTGGCGTGGTGCGACGGCGTCGAACTCGACCTCGGCACCCCCTTGCAACGCTCCATCCTCGCGATGCTCCTGCTCCGGGAGGGGCACGCGGTCACCCCGGACGAGATGATCGACGGCGTGTGGGGCGAGGACGCGCCCCCACGCGCGCTCGGCGCGCTGCGCACCTATGTCTCCCGGCTGCGCACCGTCCTGGAACCGGACCGCTCCCCGAGGACGCCGCCGCGGCTGCTGACCTCAGTGGGCCGGGGATACGCGCTGCGGCTCGACCCCGCCCGCTTCGACCTCGCCGTGTTCGAGCGCGAGTGCGCCGCCGCCGAGTCCGACCGCCGTACGGGCCGGGCCGGGGAGGCCGCCCGGCGGCTGCGCGGGGCCCTGCGCCTGTGGTCGGGCGAGCCGCTGGCCGGCGCGGTCGGCCCGTATGCCGAGCACCAGCGCGACCGGCTGGCCGAGCGCCGGATGAGCGCGGTCGAGACGCTCATGGAGCTCGACCTGGAGCTGGGCCGGCACGCGGAGATCGTCTCCGAGCTGGTCGCGCTCGCCGCCGAACACCCGCTGCGCGAGCGGTTGCGCGCCCAGCTCATGCTGGCCTACTACCGGTGCGGCAGGCAGGCCGAGGCGCTGTCGGTCTTCACCGACACCCG
The DNA here is from genome assembly GCF_040644635.1 of Microbispora sp. NPDC046933. Classification (NCBI taxonomy): domain Bacteria; kingdom Bacillati; phylum Actinomycetota; class Actinomycetes; order Streptosporangiales; family Streptosporangiaceae; genus Microbispora; species Microbispora sp. NPDC046933. Next base: position 43,690 of record NZ_JBEYWW010000008.1, read on the forward strand.
GCAGGCGCTCGTGGAGGAGCTCGGCATCGAGCCCGGGGCCGAGCTGGCCGACCTGCACCGGCGGATCCTCGCCGCCGACCCCTCCCTCGCCCCCGCACCCCCTCCCGTACGGCTCTCGCATCCGGACGTCCACGATGACGCCGCGACGGCCGAGCCCGGACCGGCGATCGAGATGCCGAGACCGGCGCAACTCCCGGCGGCCGTCTCCGACTTCACCGGACGTACCGGCCTGGTGCGGAGGCTGCTCGCGCTGCTCCGCGGAGAAGGGGCGGGAGAGGGCGTGCCGGTCGCGGCGATGTCGGGCATCGGCGGCGTGGGCAAGACGACTCTGGCCGTCCATGTGGCCCACCTCGCCGAGGACCTTTTCCCCGACGGGCAGCTCTACGCCGACCTGCGGGGGTACGGCGCCGAGCCCACCGCGCCCGAGACGGCGCTGGTCGCGTTCCTGCGCGCCCTCGGCATCCCGATGGACGTGATCCCCGACGGCCTGGCCGAGCGCTCCGCGCTGTTCCGTTCGCTGCTCGCCGACCGCAGGATGCTGGTGCTGCTCGACAACGCCCGCGACGCCGAGCAGGTCGAGCACCTGCTGCCGGGCTCGGCCGGCTGCGCCGCGATCATCACCAGCAGGGGCAAGCTGGCCGACCTGCCCGCGGCCCGGCTCGTCGATCTCGACGTGATGGAGCCCGAGGAGGCGCTGTCGCTGCTCGCGGCGGTCGCGGGACCCGAGCGGGTGGCGGCGGAGCGGGCCGCCGCCATGGACGTGGTCGCCGCCTGCGGCTTCCTGCCGCTGGCGGTGCGGATCGTCGCGGCCAGGCTCGCCTCCCGCCCGTCGTGGACGGTGGCCTCGCTCGTCCCCCGGCTCGCCGACGAGCGCCGCCGCCTCGACGAGATGAAGATCGGCAACCTGGCGGTCTCGGCCACGTTCGCCCTCGGGTACGGCCAGCTCGACGCCCGGCAGGCGCGGGCGTTCCGGCTGCTGTCGCTGCCGGCGGGCTCGGGCATCTCGGTCTTCGCGGCGGCGGCCGTGCTCGACCTCACCCCGGCCGAGGCCGAGGACGTGATCGAGTCGCTGGTCGACGCCAGCCTGATGGAGGCCCCCGCGCCGGGCCGCTACCGCTTCCACGACCTGCTCAAGCTGTTCGCCCGGCGGCAGGCGGAGGACGGTGAGGAGCCCGTCGCCCGCGCGCTCGCCCTGCGGCGGCTGCTGGGCTTCTACCTCGCGTCGGCGGGCGCGGCCCACCGGCTGGCGTACGAGGGCAGCGCGATCGCCGACACCCTCACCGACCTGGGCGTGCGCGGCCATTCCTTCTCCTCGGCCGACGCGGCGGTGGCCTGGTTGTCGGCGGAGGCCGAGGACATGTTCGGAGCGGTCGCCCAGGTGGCCGTGGCTCAGGATGCGTCCGGCGAGGACCTGCTCGCGGCGGCCGACCTGCTGCTGGCGATGGAGCCGCTGCTGGAGTCGGGCACCAACCAGCGTGACTTCGAGCAGCGCACCTCGGCCCTGCTGACGGCGACACGCCGGGCCGGGGAACGGCGCGGCGAGATGCGCTGCGGCTACGTCCTGGGCCGGGTCCTGTTCGGCGCGAACCGGCTGGCCGAGGCCGAGGCCCATTTCCTTACCGCGCGGACGCTGGGCGAGGAGACCGGCGACCACATCGTGCTGGGCGAGACGTGCAACGCGCTGGCGGTCGTCGCCGGCCGGCGGCGCCGCCACACCGAGGCGCTCGAATGGTTCGACCGGGCGACGGCGGTCCACCGGGAGACGGGCAATCCCGCGGGCGAGGCGCTGGCGTCGTGCTACTCCGCCCGCGACCACCTGGGCCTCGGACGGCCGGACGACGCCATCGCCGCGGCCGAGCGCGGGCTGGCGGTCTTCTCCGAGATCGGCAGCGGCGCGGGGATGGCCCGGGCCCGCTATCACCTCGGCAACGTGCTGTCCCATGTCGGGCGGCTCAACGAGGCCGTCGTCCACCACGCCGAGTGCCTGGCCTTCTTCCGCGCGAGCAACCAGCGGGTCTGGGAGCAGCGGGTCTGCTACCGGCTGGCCGCCACCTTCATCGCCGCCGGGCGGTTCGCCGAGGCGGCCCGGCACGCCGAGCAGGCGCTGACCGTGAGCCGCGAGATCACCCACCCGTACGGCGAGGCGCAGTCACTGGCCGCCCTCGGCAAGGCCCTCGGCGGCCTCGGGGAGACCGGCCGGGGCAGGGATGCCCTGGTCAAGTCCCTCGACATCTTTACCCGGCTCGGCTCGCCCGAGGCCGACGACATCCGCGCGCTCCTGCGCGAACAGGTCGAGACGTAGGTCGAGTCGCAAGTCGTCGTCCAGCCGGCTCATCCGGACGTGGTTGATCACATCGATCACCGATTCTCACTGAAGGAGGGCGTGAACCGCCCGGCCGGCCGCCCGTCGCCCTTGGGGCGCGCAGGGGCCCGGATCCTTCCGGTGCGCTCCGTGGCGACTCGCCGCCTCACGATGACGACCGGCCGGGCTTCCGCGCGGGCTTCGAACCCCCCCGAAGCCCGCGCAGGACCACTGTCGCCCGGCCCGTTCAAACTCCGATCAACGGAGACTTGCAACCGTGCTTGTGACGCTCAGGAAACCGTCCGCGATCAGCGGGCGCAGCGCCGCGGGGGCGTCGCGGAGCACCGCGGCCGGGTCCTCACCGGTCAGCTCGGCGATCGCGGCGAGCAGCGGGCGCGTGGGCAGGTCGCCGTCGCACACCCCCGCCAGGGCCGCCTCCACCGTCCCCACGGCGACCGTACGGCGGGCGCCCCGGGTCTGCCGCAGGGTGATGCGGGAGGGGTCGTCGGCGCCGGGCGGGCCGACGCGCTCCTCCACGACGCCCTCGGCCACCTTCAGCCGCGCGTCGAGCAGGTCCTCGTCGGACAGCTCGTGGGCGGTGCGCGCCGCGCGCAGGACCTCCTCGACCAGCGCGCCGGCCGGCGGCTCGACCGGCTGCGTCATCTCCTCCACCCGCACGAGCGGGCTCAGCGAACCGGAGTCGTGCAGGGCGATCCAGCCGAATCCGACGCCGGTCACGTTCATCGACTCGAACCAGCCGAGCCACTCGTCGTAGCGCTCCCGGTAGGCCGACGTGCCGTGTTCCGCGGAGTCCCGCAGCCACAGCTCGACGTACTCGGCGGGGTCCTGCACGTCGCGCTGCACGGCCCAGCCGTCGCAGCCGGTCTCGGCGAGCCAGCCGCCCACTCTGTCCTGCCAGTCCTCGCCCTTGACGTGCAGCCAGTTGGCGAGGAAACGCGCCTGGCCGCCCTGGGCGAGGTGCCGGGGCGTGCGCCGTACGAGGTCGCGGCAGAACTCGTCGCCGCGCCGCCCGGCCTCCCGGTAGGTGTACCTGGCCTCGGGCGCGATGACGAACGGCGGGTTGGACACCACGAGGTCGAACCGCTCGCCGTCCACCGGGTCGTACATCGAGCCCTCGCGTGCCTCTACCCCGGTCACGCCGGAAAGGCCCCAGCTGAGGCGGGCCAGCCGCAGGGCCCTGCGGTTCACGTCGGTCGCGACCACGTGCTCCGCCCTGGGCGCCAGGTGCAGCACCTGCACGCCGCAGCCGGTGCCGAGGTCGAGCGCCCGGCCGACCGGGGCGGCCCAGCCGAGCTGGGCGAGGTTGGCCGACGCGCCACCCGCTCCCACCACGTGATCGGGCCGCAGGGAGGGGTCGCCGGGCCGCACCTTGCGGTCGGACACGACGTACGCCGGGTCGCCCGTTCCTGTAGCCCCCGTCCCTATATCCCAGGGCTGGAGGTGCACGGTGGCCTGCACGGAGTCGCCCAGGCGCACCAGCAGCCCGGCCTCGATGAGGTCCTGCAACGGGAGGTCGGCGGCGGCCATGCTGACCGGGGCGCCCAGCCACCACAGGCGGATCAGCACGGCGAGGGGGTCGGCGTCCCTGGTGGCGCGCAGCGCGGGCACGATCTCCTCGCGGGCCAGGGCGGAGGCGGCCATGTCGCCCAGCCGGTCGCGCACGCCGTCGATCGTGTATCCGGTCTCCACGAATCTGTCGCGAAGCCGCCGGACCAGGTCAGAAGGGGCGTCCACAGATCGAATCTATCGCGGGACTACGGCATCTTGAGGCTGTTCCAGGCGGCCTCGCCCAGCTCGCGGATCTCCTCCTGGGTGGGCTGGTGCGCGCCGCTGAACCACAGGCGGCACATCTCCTGCGCCGGGCCGAGCCACAGCACGTAGCACATGGTGGCGGGGACGGGGCGGAGCACGCCGTCCTTCATGTGCGGCCGCCACCAGTCGGCGACCTTCCGGAAGAACTCGCGCCTCGACTCGGCGACCTCCGGCCCGCCGGGCTCGTTGCGCCGGGGCGGGCGCTCGCTGATCAGCAGGCGGGCGCGCTCGGGGTGCTCGCCGCACCACGCCATGTGCATCGCGACGATGGCCTCGATGCCGGCCCGGGCGTCCTCGTGGCGGACGAGCTCCCCGACGAAGGCGTCCTGGTACATGTCCAGGATCTCGGCGTAGAGCACGCCGAAGACGTGTTCCTTGCTCGTGAAGTGGTGATAGAAGCTGCCGACGCTGACGCCGCTCTCCTGCCGGAGACTGGCCAGCGTGGTGGCCGACACCCCGCTCTGGCTGAACCTGCGCAGGGCGCCCTCGATGATCCTGGCCCTGCCGTCTCGTCCGCTCTTCGCGTTCTTCACATAGTCAATGGTGAACCAACAGAACCTTGTTCTGCAAATGCGAGGGGCGCTTTGATCTCGACGGATGTGCCGTGTGTGTCGATTGTGGCAGAGGGCCAGGCCCTGCGCACCATGGCCAGAACGCGCCGGTTCTCGGTCATGACATCCATGCCGACGACGACCGCGCCGCGTACGGACGCCCGCCGCAGGAGGGTGCGCACGAGCCGCGAGCCCACGCCGAGGTTCTGCCACCGGTCGTCAACCACGACCGCGATCTCCACCTCGCCCTCCGCCAGGTGACCCATGGCGTGCCCGATCACGGTGTCGCCGCGCACGGCGAGCAGCGCGTCCCTCCTGTCGTCGCACGCGACCATCGCGCGGATCAGGCTCGCACTCGGGCGGCCGAGGCCGACGAAGAAGCGGTGCGTCAGCGTCGCCTGCGACAGGCCCTCCACGAAGAGCCGCACCCGTTCCTCGTCGTCGCCCGGACGCGCCACACGGATGTCCACAGCAGGCCTGGCCTGAGTTCCCAACATGGACTCAGCCTTCCCTGAGCCTGCTGAGTCTGTCAAGTAGACTTAGATGCCGGGAGGATGTTGTGGTTACGATGCGCGACATGCGGCGTTATCGGGTGGACAACTGCTCCATCGAGCGAACCCTCGCCGTGCTCGGCGAGAAGTGGACGTTCCTGGTCCTCCGGGAGGCGTTCAACGGCGTCCGGCGGTTCGCCGACCTCCAGACGCGCACCGGCGCGCCCCGGCAGGTGCTGAGCGCGCGGCTGTCCCGGCTCGTCGACGAGGGCCTGCTGCGCAAGGTGCCCTACCAGGAGCCCGGTCAGCGGCAGCGCGACGAGTACCGGCTCACCCAGAAGGGCCTCGACCTCTACCCGATCATGATCGCGCTCATGCACTGGGGCGACCGCTATCAGGCCGACCCCGAGGGGCCGCCTGTCGTGGTGACCCACCGCGACTGCGGCGCGCCCGTCGCGCTGCACCTGGTGTGCGAGGAGGGCCACGAGGTCGGCGGGCCGCGCGAGGTGACCCCCCGCCCCGGCCCCGGCGCCCGCCTCAGCACCCCTGCTTGAAACACAGCCTGAAGGTAAGACCGGTCATGGCGCTGCCTAGGCTGGTGACGTGTACCGGTTCCTCCTCTCGCGCCGCTGGGTCGGGCTGCACCTGCTCGTGCTCGTGCTGATCCCCGCCTTCTTCTTCCTCGGGAAGTGGCAGTGGGGGCGGTTCGAGGAGCGGTCGGCCGACAGCGCGAGGATCACCGCCAACCTCGCCGCCGCCCCCGTGCCGCTCGACCGGCTGGACCGGACCGGCGCGTCGGTGCCGGAGAGGGACAGGTATCGCCGCGTCACCGCCACCGGACGGTACGACGCCGCGCACGAGCTCGTGGTGCGCCGGCGCACCCTCAACAGCCGCTTCGGGTTCTACGTGGTCACCCCGCTCGTCACGCCCCAGGGCGCCGTGCTGGTGAACCGGGGCTGGGTTCCGGCCGGGGCGAGCGCGGACGCGCCGCCACAGGTGCCCGCGCCGCCCACGGGAGAGGTGACGATCACCGGACGGCTCCGCCCGGCAGAGACGCAGGACAACACCGGCATCAGGAACCGGTCCGGGCTGCCGTCCGGCCAGATCCTGCTGATCGACACGCCCGGCATCGCCAAGGGCCTGCCGTACGCCGTCTTCGGCGGGTTCGTGGAGCTCACCGCGCAGCAGCCGCAGGGCGGCCCGGCGCCCGAACTCCTGCCCCCGCCCGACGTTGGCGCCGGAGGCGGGCTCAACCTGGCGTACGCCGTGCAGTGGTGGCTGTTCATCGGGATCGCGGTGGGCGGCTGGGTGCTGCTGGTGCGCAGGGAGGCCCGCGACCTCCGGGCGGACCAGACGTCACCCGGCGTGACCGTACGCGCCGCAAGGTGAGCGAACGGATACCAACCGGAGACCTCGCAGCTTGTACGGTGTTATCCCTTGGCCCTACCGTTTACTACCGTGACTACGCCGCTGCATCCCGACCCAGAGCCGAGGCGGCGGGACTACGTGATCATCTCGGTCGATGATCACCTGATCGAGCCGGCCGACCTCTTCGAAGACCGCCTCCCGGAGAAGTACAAGGACCTCGCGCCCAAGGTCGTGGAGACCGACTCGGGCCACCAGGTGTGGCGGTACGGCGGCGCCACCTATCCCTGCGCGGGGCTGGACGTGGGCGCCGGCCTCCCCAAGGAGCAGTGGACGCTCGACCCCGTCCGTTTCGAGGACATGCGGCCGGGCTGCTACGACATCGAGGCCCGGATCGGCGACATGGACCGGGCCGGGATCTGGGCGGCCCTGTGCTTCCCCGGCATGCTGGCGAGCCAGGCGGGGGTGGCGTTCGGCCGCACGCGCGACCAGGACCTCGGGCTCGCGCTCGTACGGGCCTGGAACGACTGGCACGTCGACGTGTGGGCCGGCACCTATCCCGAGCGCATGATCGCGCTCCAGCTTCCCTGGCTCCCCGACCCCGAGATCGCGGCGAAGGAGATCAGGGCCAACGCGTCACGCGGTTTCAAGGCCGTCGTGTTCCCCGAGTTCCCCACCCGGCTGCGGCTGCCGTCCATCCACAGCCGCCACTGGGACCCGTTCTTCGCCGCCTGCGAGGAGACCGGGACGGTCGTGTGCCTGCACACCGGCGCGTCCTCATGGGCGCCCGTGCCCTCGCCGGACACCCCGGTCGAGGCGATCACCACGCTGATCCCGGCGAGCGCGATGTTCGCCTGCGCCGACTGGCTGTGGTCGGGTGTCGCGCTGCGCTTCCCCAAGCTGCGCATCCTCATCGTGGAGGGCGGCGTCGGGTGGCTGCCGATGCTGGCAGAGCGGGCCGACTACGCGCTCGATCACCCGGTCGCCGGCGAGCCGAGCTGGGAGGGCGGCCTGAAGCCCAGCGAGGTGCTGCGGCGCAACTTCTTCTTCGGCACGCTCGACGACAGCGCGCTGAGCTCGGTGCGGCTCGCCGTCGGCATGGAGCGCGTGCTGCTGGAGACCGGCTACCCGCGCGCCGAGTCCACCTGGCCCGACACCCAGCGCGCGGTGGCCCGCAACCTCGGCAGCCTGCCGCCGGCCGACATCGCCAGGGTCTCGTACGGCAACGCCGCCCGCCTGTTCGGCCACCCCCTGCCCTCGCGGGCGTGGCTGCGCCAGGAGCAGCTCTAGGGTCGGGGCGTCAGGAGTTCGACGAGGATGTCCACCAGTTCGGGCCGGTTGAACGGGCCGACGTGAGGGGCGGCGACGCTGCGTACGTCGGTCGGGTTGCCGGGGGGTGAGGCGGTCGGCCTCGGCGATGAAGCGGTCCTGCAGGGCCGGCGGGATCAGCCGGTCCTGCGTGAAGCGGATGTAGGTGCGGGGGATCCGGCCCCACGTGTGCGCTTCGCCCCGGGCGTCGGCCATAGGGATGCTGACGGGTTCGTCCGGCTGGAACGTGTTGAGCAGCCGGGTCATGGCCTCGTCGGTGAAGTCACCGGCCAGGCACTCCCTGATGCCGTCGATGAGCGCCGGATCGGCCGTGCGCCAGTTGACCCTGGCCACCCCCAGGACCGCAGGATCGCCGACCATCGCGGCGGTCACCTGCGGGAGCAGGCTGCCGGCGTTCTCCTGGGTGGAGAGGTAGGCGCTCAGGTTGGGCAGGTCCACGCAGCAGTACGCGGCGGTGTAGATCACGCGGTCGAGCAGGTCGGGGATCGCGTTGCCGACTCTGCTCACCACGACGCCGCCCTGGCTGGCGCCGGCCAGGATCACGGGGCCGTGGCGGCGGGCGCGGCGCACCACGTCCACGGCGCGTTCGACGTAGTCGTCGATGGTGAGCTTGGCGAGCGGGGACGGCTCGGTGGCCAGGGCCTCCAGATCCTGCGGGGCCTGGTAGGCGCGGGGGTAGAACGCGTCGTCACCGTGTCCGGGGAGATCGACGGCCACCGCGCGGTGTCCGCGCAGGGTGAGCTCGGTGATCAAACCGGAGGCGAGGTACGACGACGAGTGGGTGCCGTGGACGAACACCAGGGTCAGCTGTGCTTCACGCGTCCGCACGGTTGCGTACGCCGTATCAACTGTCATGCGTACAGCGTATGGAGAATGGCTGATGAAATGCCGCTATGGCCGGAAGAAGTGTACTGGCCGACATCGAAAGTGAACTAGTACACTTTACTCTCATGCCGTCCGCGATCCCGCCCTATCAGCACATCGTCACCGAGATCCGCACCCGGATCCTGACCGGCGAGCTGCGTCCCGGCGAACGCATGCCCTCCATCCGTCAGATCGCCGCGCGTTGGGGCGTGGCGGTCGCGACCGCGACGAAGGTGATGGCGGCCCTTCGCGACGAAGGGCTGGTAGAAACGAAGGTCGGCGCCGGCGCGGTCGTCACCGCCGGCCGCGGGCAACCGGCCGCGCGGCAGCGGCAGGCGGGCGCCGGCATCCCCAAGCAGGCGCTGAACCGCAAGCACACTCTCCGCACCGCCATCGCGATCGCCGACAGAGAGGGGCTCGACGCCGTCTCCATGCGCCGGATCGCCGCCGAGATGGGCGTCGGCCCGATGTCGCTGTACCGGCATGTGGCGGGCAAGGACGAGCTGGTCATGCAGATGACCGACGAGGTGTTCGGCGAGGCGGAACTGCCCGACCCGGGGCCGGACGGCTGGCGGGCCAAGCTCGAACTGATCTCCCGCCGGCAGTGGGAGCTGTGCCGCAGGCACCTCTGGCTGCCCAGGGCGGTCTCGTTCACGCGCCCGCTGCTGGCGCCCAACATCATGGAGCACACAGAGTGGACGCTGCGCGCCCTCGACGGACTCGGGCTGCCCATGACGACCCGGATCCGCGAAGCGCTCGCCCTGCACGCCCTGGTCGTCTCCGCCGCGCTGTCCATGGCGCAGGAGGCCGAAGCCGAGCAGGAGACCGGCGTGACGCTCGACCGGTGGTGGCTGGCCCAGCAGGAGCGAGCCGACGCGCTCCTCGGCACCGGGCGGTTCCCGCTGCTGGCCGCCATCCCGGAGGAGACGGTGACGGACATGGACGGACTGTTCGAGTACAGCCTGGCCCGCCATCTCGACGGGTTCGCCGTCATGCTGCGAAACAGACCTTAGGGCCGGGGCAGCCGGGGGACGCTGTCGATCAGCCGTCGCGTGTAGGCGTGCCGGGGCGCGCCGAGCACCTGCGCGGCGTCTCCCCGCTCGACGATCCGGCCCCGCTCCAGCACGGCCACCTCGTGGCAGAGGGCGGCCACCACGGCCAGGTCGTGCGACACCATCACGACCGTCAGCGCGCGGGTCTCCCGAAGCTCGTGCAGCAGGTCGACGACGCGTACGCGGGTGGAGACGTCGAGCGCGCTGACCGGCTCGTCCGCGAGCAGCACGCGGGGCTCGCACACGATCGCCCGCGCGATGGCGATGCGCTGCCGCTGCCCTCCCGAGAACTCCTGTGGATAGCGGCTCGCGGCGTCCTCCGGCAGCCCGACGGCGTCCAGGGCGGCCGCGACACGCGCGGTCATGTCCTCCCTGAGGCCCAGCGAGCGGAGGGGTTCCGACACGATCCTGCCCACCCGCTGCCGGGGGTCGAGCGACGAGTACGGGTCCTGGAACACCGTCTGCACGCTGCGCCGGAAGTCCCGCATCAGGGCCCGGTCACGCGGCGCGAGGTCCTTCCCCTCGAAGAGAACCCGTCCGCTCGTCGGCCGGACCAGCCCGAGCAGCAGGCGCAGCAGCGTGGTCTTGCCCGCACCCGACTCTCCCACCAGCGCGAGGCTGCGTCCGGGAGTGACGGAGACCGAGACGTCCGTGAGCACGGGGGCCGAGCGGCCGTAGGCGAAGCCGGCGCTCCGCACCTCCAGAACGGGCCGGGTCATGGCGTCCTCCCGTCGAGCAGACTGTCGAGGACGCTGTCGAGGCGTCGCGCGCTGCCCACCAGATCCCTCGTGTACGGGTGGCGCGGGGCGTTGACCACCTCGTCGACGCTCCCGGACTCCACCGCCGTGCCGTTCTTCAGGACGATGACGCGCTCGGCGATCCGCGAGACGACCGCCAGGTCGTGGCTGATGAACAGCAGCGCCATCCCCCGCTCCTTCACCAGGCCGTCGAGCAGCGTGAGGACGTCGGCCTGCACGGTGACGTCCAGGGCGGTCGTGGGCTCGTCCGCGATGAGCAGAGCGGGGTCGCAGGCGAGGGCCATGGCGATCGCCACCCGCTGACGCTGGCCGCCGGAGATCTCGTGGGGGTAGGCCCGGGCGATCCGCTCGGGATCGGCGAGCCGCACCTCCTCCAGCGCGGCCGTCACCGCCGCGTCCAGGGCCCGCCCGCGCAGCCCCCTCCTGCGCCGGAGCGGCTCGGCCACCTGACGGCCCACCCGCATGAGCGGGTCGAGGGCGGTGAGCGGCTCCTGGAAGACCACGCTCGTCACCCGCCCGCGCAGCGAGGTGAGCCGCCGCTCCGCCGCTCCCACGACCTCCGTACGGCCCGGGCCGGGCGCGTCGAACACGACGCTGCCCGAGACGGTCATCCCGGGAGGCGTGAGACCCATGATCGCCAGGGCGGTCATCGACTTGCCCGACCCCGACTCCCCGATCAGGCCCAGCCGCTCGCCCGCGTCGAGCGTGAACGACACGTCCGAGACGAGGTCGCGGCCCTCGGGGCTCCGCACGTGCAGCCCCGCCACGGCCAGAAGGGTCACCTGGTCCTCCTCCGGGTCGGGTCGGCCACGTCGCGCACGCCGTCGGCGATGAGGTTGACCCCGACGACGAGCACGACGAGCAGGACGCCGGGGGCGATCACCCCCGCCGGGGCGATGAACACGCTCGCCTGGGCCTCCTGGAGCATCCGCCCCCAGGAGGCGTTCGGGGGCGGCGCGCCCAGACCGAGATAGGACAGGCTCGCCTCCGCCAGGACGGCCAGCCCGAACTGCAGGGCCAGGTTGACCGACAGCGTCGGCCAGATGTTCGGCAGGACGTGTTCGAGGATGATCCGCGGCCAGGACGTCCCCGAGGTGCGCGAGGCCGTGATGAAGTCCTGGCCCAGGACGCGCTTGACCAGCACCCGGGTGAGCCGGGCCACGATCGCCGACATCGCCAGCCCGATCGCGATGACCGCCGAGCCGAGCGACGCCTCTCGCGCGGCGGTCACGAGCATGGCCAGGAGCACGGTCGGGAAGGCGATGAGGATGTCCAGGAGCGCCGAGATCGTGTCGTCGAGCCAGCGCGTGGCGAAGCCGGCGGCGAGGCCGCCCGCGAGGCCCAGGAGCCCGCCGATCAGCACCGACCCCGCTCCGGCCTCCAGGGCGACCCTCGCACCGATCATGAGCTGGGTGAGCAGGTCCCTGCCGAGCTTGTCGGTCCCGAGCAGGTGAGGCAGGCCCGGGGGCATCAACCGGTCGCCCGAGGTGTCGTCCGGCGCATAGGGCAGCCAGAAGAACGACAGGACGGCCACGGCGAGGACGAGACCGGCGAGGACGCAGCCGGCGATCAGCGTCGCCGACCGGGGGACGCGGCGGCGCGTGGTCATGCGCCGTCCCCGGAGAGGTTCCCGCCGAGCGAGCGGCGCAGCCGCGGATCGATGAGCCGCTGGACGAGGTCGGCCGCGAACCCGATGAGCAGCACGGCGAACGTGCTGACCACCAGGATCCCCTGGATGACCGGGTAGTCGTGCTGCGCGAAGCCCTTGACGAGCATGCCGCCGAGCCCCGGCAGCGCGAACACGCTCTCCACCACGACCGCGCCGAGGAAGGTGGTGGCGAGTTCGATGCCCAGGATCGAGACGACCGGGACCACCGCGTTGCGCAGGCCGTGCCGCCACATCGCCCCGATGAACGACGAGCCCAGTGCCCGCGCCGTACGCAGGTAGTCGCTGCCGAGCACGTCGAGGGTGGCCGACCGGACGTAGCGGATCAGGGAGGCCGACATGACGAGGGCGATCGTGACGACCGGCAGCGTCAGCGAGGTGAGCGCGTCGCCCGGGTTCGCCCAGTCGTCCTGGGGAAACCCCCCGGCCGGCAGCATGCCGAGGTGGAGCGAGAACACCGTGATCAGCAGCATGCCGACCCAGAAGACGGGCACCGCGATGCCGAGCTGCGACAGCGCGCTGAGCACCGAGCCATACCAGGTGCCCGCCCGGTAGGCCGCGACGAAACCGACCGGCACGGCGATCACGACGGCCAGGAGGAAGGCGAGCAGGGTCAGCGGAACCGTCACCACGAGGCGGGCGGCGATCTCTGGGCCGACGGGAAGCGTGCTGACGAACGAGGTGCCGAGGTCCAGCCTCGACATCTCGCCGAGCCACGAGACGAACTGCACCGGCAGCGGCCGGTCCGTCCCGATCTGGTGACGGGCGGCCGCGACCTGCTCCGGGCTCGCCCCGACCGACAGCAGCGCGTTGGCGGGGTCGCCCGGAAGCAGGCGCAGCAGCAGGAACAGCACCACGGCGGCCAGGAACAGCGAGACGACGAGGAACGCCGTCCGGCGCAGCAGGTAGACGGTCATGAGGACGTCGCGGACGCGGGCGTCAGCCCCGGCCGCCGCTCTTCTTGATGCCGTAGGCGTAGAACTGGGAGTTCAGGCCGTTGACGGGGTAGCCCGACAGCGACGAGGACGCCACGACGATCTGCGGGTAGAGGTAGAGCCAGTCGCTGGCCGCGTCGGCGGCGATCTGCTGGTTGACCTTCTTCAGCAGGGCCGTCTGCCCGTCGGCCGTGTCGGACTGCTCGGCCTGCTCGACCCACTTGGTGACCTGCGGGTTGTCGTAGCCCCAGTAGAAGTCGGGGTTGCCGTACCAGACCACGTCGCGGTCGTTGACGTGCTCCTGCAGCGTCGCCGCGAAGTCGCGGTTCTTGTAGACCTTGGTGTACCACTCGTCCGCCGTGATCACGTTGATGTTCACGGTGATCCCGACCTTCGCCAGTTCCGACTTCACGAACGTCGCGACGGTCGGGTGGGGGTCGTAGTTCGGCGTGTCGAGCGTGAAGGAGAAGCCGTTCCCGTAGCCCGCCTCGGCGAGCTCCTTCTTCGCCAGGTTGGGGTCGTACGGGTTGACCGTGGTGAGGTCCTCGTACCAGGGGTCGGTGGGCGGCACCATCGAGCCGATCAGCGTGCCGTACTTGCCCCAGATCGAGCTGAGCAGCTTCTTGTTGTCGATCGCCGAGGTGATCGCCTTGCGGACGAGCACCTTGTCGAACGGCGCCTTGCGGTCGTTGAACGCCAGCAGCAGCTTGGTCGTCGACTGGCCGTTGTTGACCTTGTAGTCCCCGCTGTTCTCGAAGTTCGCCAGCGCGTCGGGGCTCTGCTCGCTGGTCACGACGTCGACCGCCTTGGTCAGCAGGGCGTTGTTCAGCGCGGTCGCGTCGGTGAAGTAGTGGAACACGACCTGCTTGTTGGTCGCGGGGGTGCCCCAGTAGCCGGGGAAGCGCTCAAGGGTGAGCGAGGAGCCGCGCTTCCACGCCCCCAGCGTGTAGGGGCCGGTGCCGTCCTCGGTGGTCGTCAGGCTCTTGGCCTGGGAGTTGACGATCCACACGTAGCTGAGGTTGTAGACGAGCGAGATCGACTTGCTGGAGAGCTTCACCGTGACCGTGGAGTCGTCCGGCGTGTCGATGCTCTTGATCACACTGAGGCTGCTCTTGCGGGCCGACTGGGAGTCGGGGCCGGTGACCTTCTCGATGCTGTACTTGACGTCGGCCGAGGTGAGTGGCTTGCCCGAGTGGAACTTCACGCCGCTCCTCAGCGTGAACGTGTACGTGAGGCCGTCCTTGCTCACCGTGTGGTCCTTCGCCAGCAGGCTCTCGACCTTGCCGTCGTCGGTGAGCCGGAACAGCCCCTCGTAGACGTTGCCGTTGAACGCCTCCGTCGTGCCCTGTCCGCCCCCGGCCGTGTTGTCGAGGTTCTGCGGCTCGTAGAGCGACCCGATCTCGATCGTCGCGTCCGGGTCGTACGCCGCGGTCGCCCCGGCGCCGCCGGTGGAGCCGGAGGACCCCGCGGAGCCGGAGGACCCCGACCCGCACCCGGCGAGGGCGAGCGCGAGGACGAGTGCGGCGCCGATCAGCGACGTCGTCTTGCTGTTCACTGTTTCTCCTGGTCGGCGGCCATGCGGCCACCTGGTTGGTGCTGTGGGTGAGGCGGGGAGGGGAGGGGGGCGGGAGGGAAATCAGTACGGCCGGAAGCCGTCGCGGAAGACGGGGAGCTTCTCTCCCGCCTCGACGGGCACGTCCAGCCGGTTCCGCTGCGGGGGCAGCGGACAGTTGAAGAAGGGAGAGAAGGCGCACGGCGGCGCGAAGGCGCGGTTGAAGTCGAGGACGACGCGGCCGCCGGGCTCGGGCTCCACCGTCAGGAAGCGCCCGCCGCCGTACGTCGCCGAGCCGTTGGTGCGGTCGCCCACGACCAGGAGCAGCGTTCCCTCGTCGTCGAAGGCGGCCAGGTTGTACGGCGTGCCGTCGAGCGTGAAGGTGATGTCGCCGGGAACGACGTGGTCACGGGTGCCGCCGGCGTCCCGGGCGTGCTCGAAGGGCAGCAGGCGCGCATCGGACACCGGCGTGAAGACGGCCTCGATCACCCACTCGGGAGCGAACGGGAAGACGTCGATGGTCTCGAAGTGACGGACGGCGGGCGCGTCCGCGTCCCACAGCCGGATGCCGTGCTCGGGCTCGCCGGTCGCGATGTGGGGCCGCTCGATCCGCGTCGCCGTGACACTCGGCGGCCGGCCGGCGAGTGCCTCCTCCAGCGACTCCTCCTCGCCCGGGGCCGGCCACCGGGTTTCCACCAGGGCCAGGTTGCCCCGGGGGGCCCGCACGGAGGCCAGCCGCTCCGCCCGCCACGCGTCCCATCCGGCACGGGCGGCTTCGATCGTGGCTGCGGAGGCACGTGGAGACATGGCGGTAACGCTCGTTTCGGGTAAGATCAGCACCATTGGCGATGTTTGAGCATTACCCTACAGATTAGGTAGGATTTGCGCCAATCGATCACGTCACCGGGAAGTCGCCCGCGGGTCCCTCTCCCACTCCACGTACTGGCCGCTCTCGCCGAGCAGCGCGGTCGCCAGCCACAGGAACACCCCGAAGTCGTCCACCACGCCCAGGCCGAGGAGGAAGTCGGGGACCACGTCGATGGGCGACACGATGTACGCCACGGCCATGCCGAGCATGGCGATCTTGCCCTTGGTCAGGCCCGGGTAGTCGCCCTTCACCGCGGCGCGGAGCATCCGGGGCACGGCCCGCAGCCGGGCCCCGAGTCCCGGCGAGCCGGGCTTGGAGACCTCGCGGTAGGCGCGCCAGGTGGCCGCCGCACGTCCTGCCTTCACCATGAGGACACCTCCAGGGGGACACCTCTGCCCGCTTTGCCCTCTGGTTAACGTACGGCGGGGCCGCCCCGTTCCGTCAGGCGTTCGGCGCGAGCGCCCGTACGGCGTCCGCGAGCGGCAGGTCGCCGCCTGTCGAATCACGCACGGGCAGCGGGGCGAGCACGGGCGTGTCCAGCCCGGCGGCCACGTACTCCCGCACCCGGGCCCGGCAGGTCGCCGCGTCGCCGTGCACGACGAGGTCGTCCACCACCTCGTCCGGGATCGCCTTCAGCGCGGCCTTCCGGTCTCCGGCCGCCCACGCCTCCCGCATGGGCCGCAGCAGCTCTCCCCGGCCCAGCCACTCGTGGAACGCCGCGTACACCGGCACGGTGAGGTAGGCGGCCAGCAGTCTGCGGCCGATCTCGCGCGCCTTCGCCGCGTCCTCGGTCACCACGACGAACAGCCGCGCGATCAGCTCGGTCTCCGGCCCCAGCTCGGCCCGCACCTTCCGTACGTCCCCGGGCGACAGCCAGTTGGTGATGGCGCCGTCGGCCTCGCGGGCGGCCAGGCGGAGCATCCCGGGCCGCAGCGCGGCGAGCACGATCTTCGGCGGCGTCGCGGGGGCCTTCTCCAGCCGGAAGCCCTTCACGGCGAAGGTCTCGTAGCTCTCGGTGACCTTCTCCCCCGCCAGCGCGGGCCGCAGGAAACGCAGGGTGTCGCGGACCCGCGCGTACGGCTTGTCGAACTCGCCGGCGTTCCAGTTGCCCACGATCACGGGGGACGACGCGCCGATGCCCAGCACGAACCGGCCGGGGGCGAGGTCCGCCAGGGTGGCCGCCGACATGGCCAGCAGGGCCGGGCCGCGGGTGTAGACGGGGACGATCGCGGTGCCCAGGCGCAGGGACGGCGCCCACTCGGCCGCGAGGGCCAGCGGGACGAACCCGTCCGTGCCGCCCACCTCGGCCGACCACGCGTCGGTGTAGCCCAGCGCGGGCAACGCGGCGACGAGCTCCCTCGACTCGACCGGCGTCTGCCCGAAGAACGGAATCGTCATGCCCCAGCGGTCCACGGCCACCCCTTTCGGTTCGTGGCCTCACCATACCAACCGGACGGTATGGAGTCGGGGTCACGCCCGGAGTTCGTGCACCACCTCGATGACCTCCCTGGCCACGCCCCTGATGCCGGGCAGATGCGACAGGCCGACCAGCCGGTCGACGAGCGGGACGACCCGGTCGATCAGCCGGTAGGTGCGCGCGCAGCCGGGCGAGCTGTCGTGGACCCAGAACAACACGACCCCCATCCACAGCAGCCACAGCAGTTCGGGAAGCTCCTCGCGCAGTTCGTCGTCCATGCGCCCGGCCGATCCCTCGACCACCTCCCGGTAGAGCGCGATGGCCGACTCGCGGGCGGGCGCCGACTCGGCGCTGAACGGGCTCAGGGGGTTGCTGGGCTCCGCCGCGTGCTTGAAGAACTTCACCGCGAACTCGTGGTAGGGCTCGGAGATCCGCACCCACTCCCGCAGCACTCCTCCGAGCCGCCCGGCGAACGACCGCTCGGCGGCGAACACCTCACGGCACGCCGCCTCGTGCGTCTCCTGCGCCCGGTCGTAGTACGCCTGGATCAGCTGCTCTTTGGACCTGAAGTAGTAGTAGGCGTTGCCCACCGACACGCCCGCCTCCGCGGCGATGGCACGCATCGTGGTCGCCTCGTACCCCCGATCCCTGAACAGCCGGAGGGCCGTCTCGACGATCAGCTCCCGTGTCTTCTCGGCCACGCTCGTCACTGTACGGCTCGGGCCCTCATCCGGTCATGAACCGACAAGATGATCCACGGGTCGCGGCAAACCGCCTCGTGGCAGCGGGCCGACCGGCCGCCTCGTGTGGCATTGAAGACCTCAGCCCCCGTCGTCGATCGAGGAAACGAGGCACTTGGACGTCCGCGCGTCATGGCGGGGGCTGGCCGGCATCGGCACCGCCGTCCTGATCTCCCTGCCCATGCAGAACAACAGGAACCCCGTCCCGCCCCCGTCACCTCCGCCCGCGGCCGATCCCGGCGTCGAGGTGAAGGGTGAGGTCTCCCTTCCGCCGCTGCTGGCCGGCACGTTCGTCGCCACGGTGAAGACCTGGGACACCGCGGCGGCCGACGAGCGGATCGGCCACGCGCGGGCGTCCGGCCTGCTGCTCGACGCCGGGGTGCGGTGGAAGTCGAGCGGGGACTGCGACGACCGTCACCGGCCCTCCTGCACCTCGCTGGAGGCCATCCGGTATGGCACGCTGATGCGCACCATCGACCTGCGGCGGGCCAGCGGCTGCCCGGTGACGGTCACCGGCGGCACCGAGACCGGGCACGCCGGCGGCCGCTACAGCCACGGCAACGGCTACAAGGTGGACCTCGCCCACAACCGGTGCCTCGACGAGTACGTCAGGCGGACCTACCGCTACTGGCGCACGCGCGGGGACGGAGCCGCGCTGTATCGCCCGCCGTCGTCGGACCCGGACCCGGACCCGGACCCGGACCAGCCGGCCGGGCCCGACGCGTGGTTCGCCGTGTGGGCGGACGAGCCCACCCACTGGGACGTGCTGTTCAGGTGATCCTTACGCGAACTCGGTCGCGACCAGCGCGGCGATCTCGGCGGTGTTGAGCGCGGCGCCCTTGCGCAGGTTGTCGCCGCACAGGAACAGGTCGAGAGTGTTCGGGAAGTCGAGCGCCTGGCGGATCCGGCCGACGTAGGTCGGGTCGGTGCCCACGACGTCCGCCGGCGTGGGGAACACGCCGTTCGCGGGGTCGTCGAGCACCACGACGGTCGGCGCGGCGTCCAGGATCGCCCGGGCGCCCTCGACCGTGACCTCGCGCTCGAACGTCGCGTGGACGGCCAGCGAGTGGGTGGTCACCACCGGGACGCGGACGCAGGTCGCCGAGACCTTCAGGCCGGGGATGCCGAGGATCTTGCGCGACTCGTTGCGGACCTTCAGCTCCTCCGAGGTCCAGCCGCCGTCCTTGAGCGAGCCCGCCAGCGGCACCACGTTGAGCGCCAACGGGGCAGGGAACGGCGAGTCGGCCAGGTCGGGCACGGCCTTGCGCACGTCGCCCGCCACGGTGCCCATCGTCCGGTCGCCCGCGACGGCCTCGATCTCGGCGTACAGCCGCTCGGGCCCGGCCACCCCGGCGCCGGACACCGCCTGGTAGGAGGCGACGACCAGCTCGCGCAGGCCCCACTCGCGGTGCAGGGCGCCCATCGCGGCCATCATCGACAGCGTGGTGCAGTTGGGGTTCGAGATGATCCCCTTGGGCCGGTTGCGGGCCTGCTCGGGGTTGCACTCGGGCACCACGAGCGGCACGTCCGGGTCCATCCGGAAGGCGCCGGAGTTGTCCACGGCCACCGCGCCGCGCTCGGCGGCGATCGGCGCCCACTTGGCGGAGACCTCGTCAGGCACGTCGAACATCGCGATGTCGACGCCGTCGAACGCCTCCGGCGACAGCGCCTGGACGACGACGTCCTCGCCGCGCACGCTCAGCACCTTGCCCGCCGAGCGCGGCGAGGCGATCAGCCGGATCTCGCCGTACGCGTCGGACAGGTCGCGGCGGTTGGTCAGGATCTCGAGCATGACCGTGCCGACGGCACCGGTCGCGCCGACGACGGCGAGAGTGGGCTTGCGGCTCATCGTCCGGTACCTCCGTACACAACGGCCTCGACCTGGTCGGCGTCGAGGTCGAACGCGCGGTGGGCGGCGGCGACCGCGGTGTCCACCTCGTTCTGTCCCACGACGACGGAGATGCGGATCTCCGAGGTCGAGATCATCTCGATGTTCACCCCGGCGTCGGCCAGCGCGCCGAAGAACTTGGCGGTGACGCCCGGGTGCGAGCGCATGCCCGCGCCGATCAGGGAGACCTTGCCGATCTGGTCGTCGTACAGCAGCGACTCGAAGGCGACCTGGTTCTGGATCTTCTTCAGCGCCGTGAGGGCCGTCTGGCTGTCGTTGGCCGGGAGCGTGAAGGAGATGTCCGTTCGCCCGGTCGCCGCGGCCGACACGTTCTGCACGATCATGTCGATGTTGATCTCCGCGTCCGCCAGCGTGCGGAAGATGGCGGCGGCCTCGCCGACCTTGTCGGGCACCCCGACCACAGTGATCTTGGCCTCGCTCCGGTCGTGCGCGACCCCGGAGATGATGGGCTGCTCCACTTCGGTTCCTTCGCTGTAGGGGTCGGAGACGACCCAGGTGCCTTCCCTCGTGCTGAACGAGCTTCTGACGTGGATGGGCAGGTCGAACCTGCGGGCGTACTCCACGCAGCGCAGATGCAGGATCTTCGCCCCGCAGGCCGCCATCTCCATGGCCTCCTCGTAGGAGATCCGCGGGATCTGCCGTGCCGTACGGACGATGCGGGGATCGGCGGTGTAGATGCCGTCCACGTCGGTGTAGATCTCGCAGACGTCCGCGCCGAGCGCCGCCGCGAGAGCGACGGCCGTGGTGTCCGAACCACCCCGGCCCAGCGTCGTGATGTCCTTGCTGTCCTGGGAGACGCCCTGGAAGCCGGCCACGATCGCGATCTGGCCGGAGGCGACGGCCTCCTGGATGCGGCCGGGCGTCACGTCGATGATGCGCGCCTTGCCGTGCGTCGAGTCGGTGATGACACCGGCCTGCGAGCCGGTGAAGCTGCGCGCCTCGTGACCGAGGTTGGCGATCGCCATCGCGAGCAGCGCCATCGAGATCCGCTCACCCGAGGTCAGCAGCATGTCGAGCTCGCGGCCGGGCGGCAGCGGCGACACCTGCTGGGCCAGGTCGAGCAGCTCGTCGGTGGTGTCGCCCATCGCGGAGACCACCACCACGACGTCGTTGCCCGCTTTTTTCGTCGCGACGATCCGCTGGGCGACCCGCTTGATGCAGGACGCGTCGGCTACGGAGGAACCACCGTACTTTTGCACAACGAGCGCCACTGGAATCTCCAACGAATCAGGACGTGGAGCTCACAGTGTACTTGGACGCCCCAAACCGAGACCGGCACCGACCAGCATGTGGACGGTCAGACGGCCGTGCCCTCCTCGACCACGTCGAGCCGGGTGTGCGCGACCAGCGCCTGCAGGGCCCGCAGGGCCGCGCCGGCGTGATTGCCCCAGGTGTTGAAGTAGGAGTACTGCCACCACCACAGCGCCTCGAGCGGACGGCCCGCCCGGTAGTGCCGCAGCCCGTGGATGAGGTCGGCCGCCACCGCCGTGAGGTCGTCCGACAGCCGATAAGGGGTGACCACGGTGTCCTTGTAGGGGTCGAACACCTCGGCGTAGTCGTCCACCGGGCCGAGCCGGGCGGCGAGAGCCGTACGAAGGGGGTCGATGTCGGGGTCGTCGCTCAGCGCGGGCTCGACGTTGCCCTGCAGGATCACGTCCTGGGCGGCCCCGAGCTGGGTGCCCGCGAGGCTGACCTGGGCCACCTCCACCAGGAGCAGCGGCAGCGTCGCGTCGCCGCCCTCACCGCCCGCCAGGCGGGTGAGGCCGTCGATGAAGTTCTGCGCGTGTCCGGCGACGCGTGCGGCCAGGTCGTTCCACTCGTCAGACATCCAGCAGCCTCCGTCCTTCGAAAGCGCGGCCCAAGGTGACCTCGTCGGCGTACTCGAGATCACCGCCCACAGGCAGACCGCTGGCCAGTCGGGTCACTTTCAATCCCAGGGGCTTGACGAGCCTGGCCAGATAGGTGGCCGTCGCCTCGCCCTCCAGGTTCGGGTCGGTCGCGAGGATCAGCTCGGTCACCTGGCCGTCGGCCAGCCGGGTCATCAGCTCGCGAATCTTCAGGTCGTCCGGGCCGATGCCGTCGATCGGGCTGATCGCCCCGCCGAGCACGTGGTAGCGACCGCGGAACTCGCGGGTCCGCTCGATCGCCACCACGTCCTTCGACTCCTCGACCACGCAGATGACGTGCGGATCACGCCGCTGGTCCCGGCAGATCCGGCACTCCTCCTCCTCGGCCACGTTTCCGCACACGCGGCAGAAGCGCACCTTCTCCTTCACTTCGAGCAGCGCGTGCGCGAGCCGCTTGACGTCGGCCGGGTCGGCCGCGAGGAGATGGAACGCGATCCGCTGCGCGCTCTTGGGACCGACGCCGGGCAGCAGCCCGAGCTCGTCGATCAGGTTCTGGACGACCCCTTCGTACATGCTCTAGAACCCCGGCAGCTGGCCGCCGAGGCCGCCCCCGAGTCCCTGCGCGAGCGGGCCCAGCTTCTCCTGCTGCAGCTCCCCTGCGGCGCGTACGGCGTCCCGCACGGCGGCGAGCACGAGGTCCGCGATCGTCTGCGCGGTCTCCTCCGGGTCGCTCGCGTCGATGGCCAGCGGGCTGATCTCGAGCTCGAGAAGCTCGCCGCTGCCGTTCACGGTGGCGACGACCAGGCCGCCCCCGGCGCTGCCCTCGACCTCGGCGTCGCTGAGCTCCTGCTGCGCGGTGACGAGCTGCTGCTGCATCAGCTGAGCCTGCTCCAGCAACTGCTGGAGGTTGACATCCCCTGGATTCACGATGGTTGCGCTCCTCAGCGTCCAGCGACATGTTCGTCGCGACGAGCCTACGGCGTCCGCCCCGGTTTCCGCACCGGCGCGCGTGCGTGTTCCGCGCGGGTCTCCGGCCGGTCGCGGGTGGACGGACACCGGTTACCCCACCAGTCTCCGTCCATGCGGCGGCCGTCCCTCGGGCGGGGAAGGCGCTCAGGAGTGATCGATTTCCTCGATGATGCGGCCGCCCAGCTCACGCTGGATCAGGGCCATCCCGGAAAGCTCGCTGACGTCCGCGTCGTCGTCGTTGAGCGGGTCCACGTCGTCGTCCGGACGGGAGGCCCCGCCCGTACGGCCGGGCACCGTCTCCGGCCAGGCCTGCCGGGGGCCGGTCTGGGCAGCGGCCCGGGCCGCCGAGCGCGCCGCGGCCAGGCCCGGGCTCGGCGTGGATCGCGGAGCCGGGGACGGCGCGTCGTAGTCGTCGGACGGCGCGTCCGGCCACGACTCGTCGGTCGTCCCGGCGGGCGACACCGCGGGCGCGGCGGCCTTCCGCTCCGGAGCGGGCGCGGCCTTGGGAGCGGCCGAGGCCGGGGCGGGCGTGGCCCCCGCGGGCGGCATGGCAGGAGGAGCCGACGCGGCGGGCGCGGCCGGCGGAGCCGTGGGCGTGGGAGGCGGCGTGGGCGCCTGCGGGCCCGACGGGCCGCGGGTGGCGGGGCCGGCCGGGCCGGGGCCCGAGCCGCCGACCACGACCTCGACGCGCCAGGTGCCGCCGAGCACGTCGCCGAGCGCGGCGGCCACCACCTCGTCGCGCTTGCCCTTGAGGAAGCCCTGCACGTCGCCCGGCTTCTCGAAGCCGACGGTCACGACGTTGCCCTCGACGCCGAGCAGCCTGCCCTGGGCGTTGAGGATCATCCAGGCCACCCGCTGGCGGTTCTTGATCGCTTCGAGCACCTGCGGCCAGGCCTGCTGCACCGGCCCCCCGCCCACGGCGGGCGCCTGTGCCTGCTGCGCCTGCGGGGGCGGCGGCGCCGCCCCCGAGCCGGGCCGTACGGGGGTGGGCCAGTCGTCGGCGCTCCGCTCGGCCGCCGGGGCGGCCTGAACCTGCGGGGCCTGAGCCTGCGGGGCCTGAACCTGCGGGGCCGGAGCGGCGGGCGCGGGCTGGGGAACTGCGTGAGCCTGAGGAACAGTGGGAGCCTGCGGCGCGGCGGTGTGGGTCCCGGCCGCGACGCCGCGCTCCAGCCGCTCGAGCCGGGTCAGCAGCGCGGCCTCGCCCTGGTCGGCCCCGGGCAGCAGCACGCGGGCGCACATCAGTTCCAGCAGCAGGCGGGGGGAGGTCGCGCCGCGCATCTCGGTCAGCCCGGCGTTGAACACCTCGGCCGCCCGGGTCAGCTCGGCCGGGCCCATGGACGCCGCCTGCGCCTGGAGACGCTCCAGTTCGTCGGCCGGCCGGTCGAGCAGGCCGCTGCCCGCGGCCTCGGGGACGTTGGAGAGGATCACCAGGTCGCGGAAGCGTTCGAGCAGGTCCGTGGCGAAGCGGCGGGGGTCGTGGCCACCCTCGATCACCCGGTGCACCGCCTGGAACACGGCGGCGCCGTCCCGCTTGGCGAACGCGTCGACCACCTCGTCCAGCAGGTCGCCGTCGGTGTAGCCGAGCAGGGACACCGCCCGCTGGTAGGTGATGCCGGACTCGTCGGCGCCCGCGAGAAGCTGGTCGAGGATCGACAGGGTGTCCCGGGCCGATCCCGCGCCCGCCCGTACGACCAGCGGTAACGCGGCCGGCTCGTACGGCACGGACTCGGAGTCGAGGATCTCCTCCATGAGCCGGCGCAGGGTCGCGGGCGGCATCAGCCGGAAGGGGTAGTGGTGGGTGCGGGACTTGATCGTCCCGATGACCTTCTCCGGCTCGGTGGTGGCGAAGACGAACTTGAGGTGCGGCGGCGGCTCCTCCACCAGCTTCAGCAGCGCGTTGAAGCCCTCACGGGTGACCATGTGGGCCTCGTCGATGATGTAGATCTTGTAGCGCGCGGAGACGGGGGCGAAGAAGGCCCGCTCCCGCAGATCGCGGGCGTCGTCCACGCCGCCGTGCGACGCGGCGTCGATCTCGATGACGTCGAGGTGGCCCGGCCCGGTGGGGGCCAGCGCGACGCAGGACTCGCACTCCCCGCAGGGGTCGGGCGTCGGGCCCTTCTCGCAGTTGAGGGACCGGGCGAGGATGCGGGCGCTGGAGGTCTTGCCGCAGCCGCGCGGGCCGCTGAAGAGATAGGCGTGGTGGATCCGGCCGCTGCGCAACGCCTGGCGCAACGGGTCGGTGACGTGCTCCTGCCCCTTGACCTCGGCGAATGTCCCGGGCCTGTACTTGCGGTACAGCGCAAGACTCATGCCGCCTCCTCGGAGGGTCGACCCGGCCGGCGTACCCGCTAACTGAGAGACCCCTCGCACACCCGCCAGAGCCCGCTTATCCTTGCTGCCTTCCGGCCCTGGGGAGGTTCACAGGATGACGCCGCGCGAGGGGTCCGCAGGACAGTCTAGCCACTCGACGGGTGTGCGCGGGCCGCTGTGACAACACGTCGAAACCACAGCGGAAAGTGAGCTAAGCTGTCCGACGGAGGATTCGCCTAGTTGGCCTAGGGCGCACGCTTGGAAAGCGTGTTGGGGGCAACCCCTCAGGAGTTCGAATCTCCTATCCTCCGCGCATGGTTGAGCAGCAAGAACGCGAAAGGCCCGGTCCATCCAGCCGGGCCTTTCGCGCGTCTAGGGTCTCAGTTTTGGTCTCAGTTGACCTCTGGAGAGGCTTCCTCGGGGCCGTCCGTGGACTCCCACAGCAGCCCGTCAACCTGCTGCGCTACGGTGTGCCGGATGGTGTCGGTGACGTGCTGGTAGCGGCGGGCCATACCCGTGCTCGACCAGCCCATGATGGCCATGACGGTACGTTCCGGGACTCCCAGGATCAGGAGCACCGTCGCGGCCGTGTGCCGCCACCGTCCAGCGCTGCTGTCCCGGCTGGCGGACTGTGCCGCTGTCCCGCTCCTTCTCAAGTGCGCGGACCTTCCGGATCACCTCGGCTTCGGTCTTGGCCTTGACGTGGCGGCGGTCCGGGCGCCCGTCGTCCTTGACGCCCACGGACACGCGGCCGTGCCAGTAACCGTCTTTACCCAGGTAGATGCTTGACGCACCGTTCGGCCTACGGCCCCCCATTCAGCCCTCCCCCTCGGTGATCAGCCTGGTCACGTACTCCTGAAGGCATTCGGTGGGGACGCGCCGGAGCCGTCCGACATAAACGGCCCTGACGGTCCCGCTCCTCATGAGGTCGTACATCCGGGTACAGCCGATTCGGAGCCTTCTCGCCGCTTCCTCCACCGTCAGGAGAAGGGGCGTGTCGGCCGTCTCCTCGTGCGAGTCGAGCCGGACCCTGTCCGGCGCTGTCGTGGTCATGACAGGGCGTTCTCCTCATCAGCGGTGACAGGCAGGGGGACAGCGGGGACGCCCGGCAGAGTCGGGTGTCCCTCGTGATCGCGTGCGTTGGTGCTGGTCATGCCGGGCCCGGGGACACCAGGGACGGCGGGGACGCTCGTCCCCGGAAGCCGGTAGCGCCCGGCGGCGTCCACGCAGAGCTGGCCGTCGCTGGCCATGCGCTGGCAGGTCTTCTTGACGTTGTCGTAGCCGAGCCCGATGGCGTCTGCGATGGCCTTGGGTGTGTCGCCGGGGTTGGCGCGGACGTGCCGCAGGATGGCGGCGCGGGTGTCGGACAGGGTGTGGTCTTCGGGCAGGCCGTCGAGGAGGTGCCAGATGCCGGCGGCGGGCTGGAAGCTCATGGCGTACTCGGCTTCTTCCACGTCGCGCCCGGTGACGTGCAGCATGCCGTCCGCGGTTCCTCGGGCGCGTTTGAGCACGAGCGTGGCGTCGGCGGCAGCGGCCAGGCCGTTGGTGCCGGAGACCTCGGCCAGGAAGTCGTCAGAGCCCATCTTGCGGACGTGATGCACAAGCACCACGGCCACGCCGTAGCTGTCGGCGAGGCGCTTGGCGCGGCCCATCGCGGCGTAGTCCGCATCGTAGGCTGACAGGCCCGGCGCGGTGGTTCCGCGTACCTTGGCGAACACGTCGATGACGACCATGCGCGCGCCGGGGTTGCGCTCCAGCCACCGGGCGATGGCCTCTTCCCCGCCCTGCGGGAGTGTCGGGCACGAGGTGGCCAGGGTCAGGTCACGCGGTGCGGGGTTGTTGTTCAGGATCTTGCGCATGCGGGACTGGAGACGGCGCGGGGTGTCTTCCAGCGCGAGGTAGAGCACCGGCCCGGGCTCGACCGGGATGGCCTCCAGCGCCTTCCCGCCGCCTGCTACGGCGATGGCCGTTGCCAGGGACAGCCAGGACTTGCCGACCTTCGGTGGCCCGGCAAGCAGGTTGCGCCCTTCGGCGATGACGCCGGGAACAGCCCACCGGGTTTCGGGGAAGGTCATGGCCATCAGCTCGTCAGCGGTCCACGAGGTGCGGAACGGCGCGGACGTGCCAGGCGGGGCGCCGGGCACGTGGACGGCATCACCGGCGACCAGGCGCAGGTGGGCAGGACGCTCGCCGTTCATGCGGCGACCGTTCGCGGGCGGCGGGCACCGGCCTGAAGCCCTGACGCGATGGTGCGGGTCGCTTCGCCGTAGGGCTGGCCGACCTGCTGGGCGGCATCGGTGAGCCAGGCGGTCACGTCGGCCTCGGCCAGCTCGCCACCGGCCACGAGCTGGCCCAGCGCCACGGACGCCCGGTAAAGCGCGATGTTGTGGCCGTGGGGCGGTGAGCTGGTGACCCGCTCAAGCTCGGCCAGCACGGCGGCCCGAAGGTAGGAACCGCGCCGGTCGCTGGCGACCAGCGGCACCGTGACCGGGCGCTGTGGCGGCAGCGGCGCAGGGGTGAGCCGTTCGGCCAGCCAGCCGGGCAGGGGCGCGGCCGGGCAGGGGTTGATGACCTCGTAGGTTCCCGTGCCGCCGGGCAGGTCCACGATGCTGCCGGGGCCGACGACGTAGCCACCGGATGCGCGGGTGTCGATCAGCCAGCCGAGCCCGCCACGCGCGCCTTGGGTGTTGCCCAGGACCGGCCCATCGGTCGGGGCGGTGAAGTACAGGTGCAGGCCGCCGCGTCCGGTGCGGACGGTGAAGGTGTCGAACGGCAAAGGCTGTCCGGCTTGCTCGCACAGCACGGCCAGCACGTCGGCGCCGTCGTTGACGCCGGGCAGGTCGAACGGCGGGGGCGATGTCTCGCCGTTCTTCGGCGTGTCGAGATCGACCACCACGAGGCGGGAGGGGCCGGTGGCAATGCCGACGTTGTACGGCTGGCGTGCCCACAACCGGCGGATGGCCTCGGGGCGGTGGTGTTGTGTTCCTTCCACGGCCAGCCCTTGAGCGGAACCTTGCCGCGCGGGGTGAGCGGGAAGACGTGCCAGCCGCGGGCGGCGGCGGCCAGCGCGTAGCGGGTGCGATCGGCGGTCATCGAGAGCCTCCGTTCAGCGGCAGGGGCGGAAGGGTCCTCATCGAGCGGTGTCCCGGTACAGGCGGCGCAGGTAGTTGAAGAGACGGCGGCCCCAGCGCAGGCGTAGGCCGGTGGCGTCGCAGTGCCCGCACCAGCGCCGGACGCGCCCGTTGGGCTTGATGGTCTTGCCGTGTCCGTCGCAGCGGCGGCGCCGGGCGAAGGGGGCGGCGGCGCATGCGGCGGCGTAGCCGAGCGCCCAGACGAGGGCGGCCAGGATGAGCCAGGCGAGGATCACCGGCATGGCGGGCAGGGTGTCGGGGAGGGTCGCGGTGGTGGTCGCGTGGTGGGTGGTCGCGGTCGCGGCCAGATGGGTCATGGGAGGGCTCCAGAGGCGGTTTTCAGGCGTGGTGAGCCGAGCCCGCTACCCGCGACCTGCGGATATCCGGGCTGGTCAGAGGCGATGTGGGCGGTCGCGGGGCGGGTCGCGCCGCCGCGACCGGTCGCGGGTGAGTCGCGACCCGGCGAACCCCTCTCGCGGGTCCGCCGGGCGGATGCCGGGCCTATCCGGTGGTGGCTTCCCGGCGGTTGATCGCGGCGGTGACGGCGGCCTTCTTGGCACCCTTGAGCGCCTTGCCGTCCCGCTTGATGTCCACGCTCGGCACGCCCAGGGCGCGCAGCTGAGCGGAGATCGCATCCGGGGTCACGTCGGCGTAGTGCTCGGGGATGCGCTCGGCCAGCCGGGCGGCGATCAGCGCCCACGGAAGGCCAGTCTCCGAACCCTGGAAGACGCTCGCCGCGTCGGCCAGCACGTCGCGCACCTCACGGATGGCGGCCTGCCCGGCGTAGCCGGACAGAGTGCCGGCGCGCTCACGGAGCTTGCGGGCGACCTGAAGGATCTTCTCGGCGTCTTCGGCATCGGCCAGGTAGAACCGCACGGTCGGGGTATCGTCCCCGGCGCCGCGCAGCAGGCCAACGCCCTTGTAGGAGGGCAGCAGGGCGGAGGAGTCGAACCCTTCGGAGTAGGCACCGGAGCCCAGCACGAGGTCAGAAACCTGCCATGAGCCGGTGCGCAGGGCGATGCGGACCTGGTGGTTGTCGCGGAAGCTGGTGAAGGCGGTGGCGGTGTCGCCGGTCCCGACTCCGCCGGGCTTCTGCGTGGCGTCGAGCACGATCACTCCGGCGGCAGGGGCGACCTTGACCAGGTACACCAGCAGGGTGACAACCACCCGGACGACGCGCCCGGCCAGCCGGAGACGGCGGGCGGGCAGGTCGTCCCGCTGGACGAGCGCCGCCGCGCCCGGCAGGCCAGCACGGACCAGCCCGCCGAGGGTGCCGCGTCGGTCGCCCGGCGGACCGCCGCCCGCGACATCTCCTACGAAATCGAGCTGGACGAGGCCCCGCCCGCCGACGTCGCGCCGGTCCCGGCCTGCACATTGCCTTGGCGGCGGCCTCTCGGGCCTGCCGCTCGTCGTCGGGTAGCAACAACTCCGTTGCTGCTGTCAGCGCCTTCCTCTCGGCTCATGGGCTCCTGCCGGTGGTCAGCTATATCTCGGCACGCGCAGACGCGGACCCAACGCTCATGAAGCCACATCCGCACCTTGTACGGCGGGCACTGGTGGAGCTGGCGGCAGTAGCAGAGCGAACAGTGCTGGTTGGCGACTCTCTCAGCGATATCGAGGCGGCCAAGGCCGCCGCAGTTCTCTCGGTTGGCTACGCCAACAAACCCGGCAAAGCCGAGCGCTTCCCCGCTGTCGGGGCCGATGTGGTTGTGACTCGGATGTCGGATCTAATCTCCGCCCTATAGATGTCCCCACTGTCGCTCGTGTCCCCAGACGTCAGGTGAGCTGGAAAAACACGCACGACCAAGGGGGGCTAGCCGGGGACATCCGTCTGCACAGCGTCCCTCGACGGACGTCTGGGCGCTCTGAGGGTGTGCTGAAGGACGACGGCCTCCTTCGAGCGAACCTGCCACAACTCTTATCTGAACTAGATAAGATAAGCCGCATGAGTGGTCTGACAAGAGTGACAGGCCCACTGCTCGACGTCCTGGAGGTACTGCTCACAGCGTACGTGGTAGGCAACGGCGAAGTGCATGGGTGGGAGATCATGAAGACCACCAAACGCACTGGACCCACAACCTATGGCGTGCTTGATCGCCTAGAGCAGGCAGAGTGGATCGTCGGCCGGTGGGAGGAAAAGGAGAGCGAGGATGGGAAACCTCGACGACGGTACTACCGCCTCACTCCAGATGGTTTCGCGGGTGCGCAGAAACTTTTGACAGAACGGCGCCCTGGATGGGAGACCCCACACCTCACACCGAAGCCGGGACTAGCTCTCTTCCGCACGAGTGAGGCCCGGTGACGACCGCAGAGATTGTTTTTGCCGTCTTATCTGGACTACTGATCAATGAGGGCTGCGAAGTCTCACCATGGCTCGCAAAGAAACTAACCGTGCGGGCCGCAAGACGCGCATACGCAGATTCTGAGAAGGCAGAGGTCCGCGCAGAGGAATGGTCTGCAGTAATCGATGAACGTCCGGGAAAACTATTCAAGTTGTGCACGGGAGTCTGGTTCTACACAGGCGCACTCTCTATCACAGCCCGCCACAAGACCGGACGCCTAATTACCAGAGGGGCAATCATCGCAGGCGATCAACTGACGAAGGCCGCTCTGCTCGTCAGTCGCACTCCTGAACTCTACATTCCCCTCCTGCGACTCGCCGCAAGGTTAGGATCAAAAGAAGCTCTCCTCCTTCTTGCCGGGGCGCTAGAAAGGCAAGGGAGAATAGCGGAGGCGATGAGTCATCTCAAAGTTCTGCACTACACTAAAAGATGGTCACTCGCTTGGATAAGGCTAGGGGCACTACTAGAAGCCACGGGCCAAATCGACGCCGCCATCGACGTATACCGCACCAGCCTCACATTCGGTGGCACATATGCCCGTGCCGAGCTAGTCCGCTTGCTGATCTCCAAGGATCGGACAGAAGAAGCGATCGATCTCGGCGTGACACTACTCAACGGGCAAGACGAGGCGACTATAGCTTGCAAGCAAATGGAGTCTTCGCTACTTCCGATTGTGCGCCAGGAGCCCAGGACACTAAATGCTATAACCAGGGGCGCGAGGGCTGCCCAGAAGCTAACTTATAAGGAGATCGACCTCGCGACGCGCCTTTGGCTAGGCGGCCTCCTTGAGATGGAAGGACAGATTGACCAAGCTATCCACGTCTACGAGCCAGTCGCGGGGCAGGACAAACTTGCAGCACTACGGCTTGCGAGGTTGAGAGAAGGCGACACCTCCATACCCCTCACTCCTATACCTGTTCCTCATCTGGTTCACCAAGTGAACACCGAGGGCCAGCCCTCGCAGATTTAGTTCTGCCTTGTCAAGTCGTCTTCCGGAATACTAGAGAGGAGAGAGCTGCAACATTTTTGGGAATGTTGCAGCCCTCTCCTCGGGTCTCAGTTTGGGTCTCAGTTCACCCTCGTACGGCCACGTTCACGGGCGTACACCGTGGGCCCGGCTCCCTGGTCAAGGCCAGCTTCGGACAGCTGCGTACGAAGATCCGCAGACTTGGAAAGCGTGTTGGGGGCAACCCCTCAGGAGTTCGAATCTCCTATCCTCCGCGCATGGTTGAGCAGCAGAGCTGAGCAGCAAGAACACGTAGGGCCCGGTCGATCCAGCCGGGCCTTTCGTGTGTCCGGGCTTTTCCTGGTCCGAGCCTCACTCGTTGTCCTCGTGGAGCTCCCGGATGAGGCGCAGCAGGGCCTGCCGTACGGGCTCCGGTGAAAGGACGCGCAGAGGTGTCGCCAGGCCGATGAGATACCTGGCGAGCCCGTCCGCGTCGGGACCGCCGACCTCGACGGCGCCGACAGCGCGGCCTGATCTCCGCCGACGGCGCCGCTCAGCGCCGCCTCGCGCAGCCCGACGGCCACGGCGAGCGCCTCCTCGTCGTCGAGGATCAGCGGCGGCACCCGGGATCCGGCCCGCAGGTGGTAACCATCCCATGGCCCGGGATCGGATTCGACGGCATAGCCGAGTTCCCGGAGCTTGGCGATGTCCCGCCGCACGGTGCGCTCGGTGACCGCGGTCCGCTGGGCCAGCTCGGCGCAGGTCCACGAGGGCCGGGGTTCCATGCGACCAGGACCGGATCTGTCCTGGTCACGTCGTAGCGTCTCCTTCATGGAAAGCACCTCCGCCCCCGCGTTCCGCTACTCCGCCGTCACCTTCGATTGCCCCGACCCCGCCGACCTGGCCCGCTTCTACGGCGAGGCCCTCGGCCTGCCCGTGGTCTTCTCCACCGACGACTTCGTCCTGCTGGGCCAGGAGGGCGCGGCCGGGCTGGGGTTCAACCGGCTGGCCGACTACCGCCGTCCCACCTGGCCGGATCCCGCGCAGGAGAAGCAGGCCCACATCGAACTGGGCGTCGACGACCTGGACGCCGCACAGGCCCGGCTGCTCGCCCTGGGGGCCGTCAAGCCCGATTTCCAGCCGGACCCGGACCGGTGGCGGGTCCTGCTGGACCCCGCGGGCCACCCGTTCTGCATCTCCACCCTCGTCTGAGCGCTCACCGTCGTCGAAGGACAAGCCACATGACATCCGCCATCCCCGACCCGTCGGTGCTGCACCCGCTGCCTCAGCACGAACGGGTGGTGTTCCTCAAGCCCCTGGTGACCGACCCGCGCATCGAGGTCGGGGATTTCACCTATTACGACGACCCGGAGACCGCCCGCGAGTTCGAGCAGCGCAACGTGCTGTACGCGTACGGCCCGGAGCGCCTGGTGATCGGCAAGTACTGCGCGATCGCCACCGGCACCCGCTTCCTGATGGCCGGTGCCGAGCATCCCACCTTGGGCGTCTCCACTTTTCCCTTCACGATGTTCGGAGGCGTGTGGGCCGAGCGCACTCTCGACATCGTCACGGCCATGCCCAGCCGGGGCGACACCGCGGTCGGCAACGACGTGTGGTTCGGCCGGGGCGTCACCGTCATGCCGGGTGTGACGATCGGCGACGGGGCGATCATCGCCACGGGCGCCGTGGTCACCGCCGACGTGCCGCCCTACACGATCGTCGGTGGCAACCCGGCGCGCGCCATCCGCCGCCGCTACGAGGACGCCGACGTCGAAAGGCTGCTGCGCGCGGCCTGGTGGGACTGGCCTGTCGAACTGGTCACCGAGCACGTACGCACAATCATGACCGGTTCCCCGGCCGACATCGAGGCCGTCGCCATCGAGGCCGGACGCCTGTGATGCCGCCCGGAACGCCGTGTGTCACCAGGGCACCACCCCGGCGTCGTCGAAGAACCCGCCGGTCGGGCCGTCGTCGGGCAGGGTCGCGAGCCGGATCGCGATCGCCGCGCCCTGCTCCGGGGTGCGGACGCCGCGGAAGCCGTTGAGGTCGGTCGCGCAGAAACCGGGACAGCCGGCGTTGATCAGGATGTTCGTGTCGCGCAGCTCCTTGGCGTACTGCACGGTGACGGCGTTGAGGAACGTCTTCGACGGCGCGTACGCGGCGGAGATCGGGCCGGTTTCGGCGCCGGGAGTGGTCTGCCGGGTGAGAGAGCCGACGGTGCTGGACATGTTCACGATGCGCGGCGACGCCGAGCGGCGCAGCAACGGCAGCATCGCGTTGGTGACGCGGATGACGCCGATCACGTTGGTCTCCACGGCCGCCCGCATCGTCGCGGGGTCGACCGTCGTGGGCGTCTGCGGCATGCCCCCGGTCACCCCCGCGTTGTTGACGAGCACGTCGAGGCGTCCCGCGCGCTCCTCGATCAGCCCCGCGGCGGCGGCCACGCTCGCGTCGTCGGTCACGTCGAGCGGCACGCCGAACGCGTCGACGCCGGCCGCGCGCAGCTTCTCCACCGCGGCTTCCCCGCGCTCCTCGTCCCTGGCGCCGACGCCGACGCTCCAGCCGAGGGCGCCCAGGCCGGCGGCGATCTCGTATCCGATCCCCTTGTTCGCGCCGGTGACCAGCGCGATCGTCCGTTCGCTCATGCGTTTCATCCTGTCCGCACCCACGGCGGGACTTCCAACACCGTTTGGGTGGGCGGCGATACCTCCCGAGTATCGATCCGGGCGTCCCGGGGTACCGTGGCGGCATGGAGACGCGGGAGCTGCGCTACTTCGTCGCCGTCGCAGAGGAGCTGCACTTCGGGCGGGCCGCGCAACGGCTCGGGATCGCGCAGCCGCCGCTGTCGCGGGCGATCGGGCAGCTCGAACGGCGGCTCGGGGTGACGCTGCTGGAACGCACGAGCCGCTCGGTCACCCTGACCGAGGCCGGGGCGGTGCTGCTGCGCGAGGGCCAGGCGGCCCTCGACGCGGTCGAGGCCGCCGAGCGCCGCACCCGCCGCGCCGCCCTCGCCGCGACCGGCCGGCCCGGCCTGGTCCTCGTCACGAAGGCCGGAGCATCCGGCGAGCTGCTGCCGAAGCTGCTCGACGCGTACGCCGCCGAGCCCGGCGCGGTCGCCGTCGACGTGCTCCTGTGCGGGATCGGCGAGCAGGAGCGGCTGCTGCGCGACGGGCGGGCCGACGTGGCGCTGCTGCACCGGCCGTTCGACTCGACGGCCGGGTTCGACGTCGAGGAGCTGTGCACGGAGGGGCAGGTCGTGGTCCTGCCGGCCGGGCACCCTCTCACCGCACGGGCCCACCTGCGGATGGCCGACGTCACCGCGCTGCCCGGCCTGCCGATGCCGCGCTGGCCCGGCCGGGACGGCACGTACCCGGACGGCCCAGGTCCGCAGGTCCGGGACCACGCGCAGCTACTGCAGTTGATCGCGCTCGGCCGGGCCTCGGCGGTCCTGCCTGAGTCGTGCCGGGCCCATCTGCGGAGCGACCTCGCCGCCGTGCCGGTGCTGGACGCGCCGTCGGTGACGACGGTGATCGCGTGGCCGCCGCACAGCCGGTCCCGGGCGCTCGCGGGGCTGGTCCGGGTCGCGACCCGGCTCTAGTTCAGATCCAGCTGCGCAGCAGCATGCGGCTCAGCCAGACGTCGTACGGCACGGGCACGGCGGTGAGCACGGGCGACAGCCACCAGAAGTTCACCAGCGCCAGCAGCGTGAACGCGCCTGCCACCGCCGCCCCCGTGGAGCGCCGCGCGGCCGACGCGCCCGGCGGCCCGAGGACGAGCCCGCATGCCAGCACGATCGCGAGGATCATGAACGGCACCGCCGGGAGCGCGTAGAACAGGTACATCGTGCGGTCGTCGGCCAATGCGAAGTAGAACCACGGCAGCCATCCCGCGGCGTAGGCGAGCAGCACGGCCCCCGCCCGCCAGTCGCGGGTCGCCGGATACCAGACCACCATCGCGAGCAGCGCGAGCAGCCCGCCGTACCAGATCACCGGGGTACCGGTCCCGAGGATCGCCTGCGAGCAGGAGGGTGCGCCGCACGTGCCGCGGGGCGACTGGTAGAAGAACAGGACCGGCCGCAGCAGCAGGGGCCATCCCCAGGGGTCCGACTGGTAGTCGTGGTGCGCGCTCAGCCCCTGGTGGGAGCCGAACACCTGGCTCTGGTAGTCCACCAGCGAGCGTAGCGAGTCGAAGACGAAGTAGGCCCAGCCGTTCGTGGTCGCGCGGTCCCAGTTGCGGCCCCACCCGCCTGCCGAGGCGAGCCACCCGGCGAACGACACGACGTACACGACGGGCGGTACGGCGCCGAGCCAGGCGAGGCCCAGCGGCCAGTCGAGGCGGGCCGCCTGCCGGTACGGCCGGCGCAGGCCGACGGCGCGCCTGGCCCCGCAGTCCCAGACGAGTGTCATGATCCCGAAAGCCACGACGAACAGCAGGCCGGTCCACTTGGTCGCCGTCGCCGCGCCCAGGCACAGCCCGGCCGCCAGCCGCCAGGGCCGCGGACCGAGCCGGGGGGCGGGCCCGTCCAGCGCGGAGGTGCGATACCACTCCGCCAGGCGGGTGCGGGCCGCGTCGCGGTCCGTGACCAGGCAGGCGAAGCCCGCGAGCACCCAGAACGTGAGGAAGACGTCGAGCAGCGCCGAGCGCGACAGCACGAGGTGCAGGCCGTCCAGGGCCAGCAGCAGACCGGCGAGGCAGCCGAGGAGGGTCGAGCGGGTCATCCGCCGGGCGGTCCGCGCCAGGACCAGCACGCTGAGCGTGCCCGCGAGCGCGGCGACGCACCGCCACCCGAAGGGCGTGAGGCCGAAAAGCCACTCTCCCGCGCCGATCAGCCATTTGCCGAGCGGGGGGTGGACGACGTAGGCGGCGCACTCCTCGACCGTCCCGCACGTCTTGAACACGTCCGTGCCGCCACGCAGGATGACCTGTTCCGCGCCGTCGGCGAACTGCCGCTCGACGCCGTACGTGATCAGCGAGTAGGCGTCCTTGGCGTAGTAGAGCTCGTCGAAGACGAACGCGTGCGGCGCATTGAGACGATCGAACCGGAGGAACCCTCCGAAAGCGGCCACGGCGATCGGGCCGAGCCACCCCCGCCCGCCCGGCATCGGCGGCACCAGCCGGGGTAACGCGCTCCGAGGCACGCGATGATCCTAACCCGGCAAAACGCGAAGATCAGGCCAAGACAGATCCGGCATGGCGGGCCGTCAAGCATGATCACCGCCATCCAGGGCAGTAGCCCCGCCAAGCAACCGGCAACGCCATCGGGAGCGTCGCAGATGGATTTCGATGACCGAGCGCAACTCGACGCCTCACAGGTCGAGGACGTCGGTGGTGGAGGCGGGTTCCGCGGCGGAGGTCTGGCCATCGGCGGCGGAGCCGCCGGCATCATCGCCCTCATCGTGGCCCTGATCTTCGGCGTCAACCCCGGCGACATCACGGGCGGCGGCGACGAGCCCGCCGGCCTGCAGCCCACCAGCGACCTGAGCGCGCAGTGCAAGACCGGCGCCGACGCCGACCAGTCGGAGAAGTGCCGGGTCGTGGGCGTCGTCAACAGCATCCAGAAGTACTGGAGCGAGCAGATCCAGGGCTACACCGGCGCGAAGACCACCCTGTTCTCCGGCGGGGTGCAGACGGGCTGCGGCGCGGCGGACTCCTCGGTCGGCCCCTTCTACTGCCCTCGCGACAAGCACGTCTACCTGGATCTGTCGTTCTTCGACGAGCTGCAGTCGCGGTTCGGGGCCAAGGGCGGCCCGTTCGCCCAGGCGTACGTGATCGCCCACGAGTACGGCCACCACGCGCAGGACCTGCTCGGCACGATGAACAGGGTCGGCCAGGACCAGGGGGCGGAGAGCGGCTCGGTGCGGCTCGAACTCCAGGCCGACTGCTACGCGGGCGTGTGGGCCAAGAACGCGGTGGACACCGGCTTCTACGCCAAGCCGTTCACGGATGCCGACATCCAGGAGGCGCTCGACGCCGCCGCGGCGGTCGGCGACGACCACATCCAGGAGCAGGCCCAGGGCAGGGTCAACCCGGAGGCGTTCACCCACGGCACCTCCGCCCAGCGGATGAAGTGGTTCACGAACGGCTACTCGTCGGGCGACCCGGCACGCTGCGACACCTTCTCCGGAAGCGTCTGAGACCCCTGGCGGAGCCTCCGATGCCAAAGGATTGCATCGTCTTTTAGACTACGTACCGTGATCTTCAAGTTGGTCGGTGACGGACGGCCCTACCCCGAACACGGACTGTCGTCCCGCGAGTGGGCGCAGATCCCGCCCCGGCAGGTCCGGCTCGACACGCTGATCACCACGAAGGCGGTGCTGGACCTGCACTCGTTGCTCGCCAAGGACTCGACCTTCTACGGCGACCTGTTCCCGCACGTGGTGCAGTGGAAGGGCGAGCTGTACCTGGAGGACGGCCTGCACCGCGCCCTGCGCGCCGCCCTCCACCAGCGCTCGGTGCTGCACGCCCGCGTGCTGGAGCTGCAGGACTAGGCGCTCCCCAGGCGAGATCGTCTGTCTGACTGCTTCGGTAGCCTTACGGTCATTTGACTTGACCAGCCTTCGACAGAAGGGAACCGGGCAGTGCTCGACGACGCCGGACTCCACGCTCTCCGCGAGGCGGCTCGGCTGTCTCCGGACAACCTTCCCCTGCGGCGCCATCTCGCCGAGCAGCTTCTGACCAAGGGTTACCTCGCCGAGGCCGAGGCCGAGTTCCGCGCCGCCCTCGTGCTGTCGCCCCAGGACCCGGACGTCGTCGCAGGTCTCGCGGAGGCCTTCGTGCGGCAGAGCGCCTACGGTGCCGCGCTGTCGGCGCTGGAACCGCTCCTGACGGCTCCCGGCCACCCGCCGCGCGTCGGGTTGCTCGCCGCCAGAGCGCTGCTGGGCGAGGGCGACGTGGCCGGGGCGGCGCGCCGCTACCACGACGCGGTCGCCCGCGATCCCTCGCTGGCCGACCCCGGCCTTGCCGCCCGGCTGGCGCCGCAACCCGCCACGCCCCACCCGCCGCAGCCCGCTCCTTCCGGCACGCCGTACTCGCCCGGAGCGCACCCCGACGCCACCGACGCCACCGACGCTCCCGAGGCCGCGCGCTCCCGCGTCACGTTCGCCGACGTGGCCGGCATGGAGGCGGTCAAGGAGGCGTTGCGGATGAAGCTCCTGCTCCCCGTCCAGCAGCCCGAGCTGTTCGCCGCGTTCGGCAAGCGCGCGGGCGGCGGAGTGCTGCTGTACGGCCCTCCGGGCGCGGGCAAGACCCACCTGGCCAGGGCCGCGGCGGGCGAGCTCGGCGCGGCGTTCGTCAGCGTCGGGCTGGCCGACATCCTGGACATGTACATCGGCTCCAGCGAGCGCAACCTGCGGGCCACGTTCGAGATGGCCCGCCGCAACCGGCCGTGCGTGCTCTTCTTCGACGAGGTCGACGCGCTGGCGGCGCGCCGCTCCGACATGCGGCAGGCGCACACCCGGCAGCTGGTCAACCAGTTCCTCGCCGAGCTCGACGGCGTGGACGAGGACGCCAACGAGGGCGTCCTGGTGCTGGCCGCAACCAACGCGCCCTGGTACATCGACGTGGCGTTCCGGCGTCCCGGGCGGTTCGACCAGATGGTGTTCGTGCCTCCGCCGGACGCCGCGGCCCGCGCCGCCATCCTGCGCATTCTGTGCCGCGACAAGCCGCTGGCCGAGATGGACTTCGACGCGGTGGCGAAGGTGACGGACGGGTTCGTGGGAGCCGACCTCAAGGGCGTGGTCGACCGCGCGGTGGAGACCAAGCTCCACCAGTCCATCAGCGCGGGCCGTCCCCTCCCGCTGACGACCCACGACCTGCTCGCGGTGGCCCAGGCGACGAGGCCGACGGCCGTGAAGGAGTGGCTGGGGACGGCGCGCAACTACGTCCTGCACGCCAACGACTCCGGCGCCTGGGACGAGCTGATGCCCTGGATCGACGGCAAGAAGGTCGGCAAGGGCAGATGGTGACCGCCGCGGCGCCGATCGAGCGGGCGCGGACGCTGCTGGAGCTGCGCCGCCCGGAGGAGGCCGAGCGAGAGCTGCGCGGCCTGCTCGCCCAGGACCCCCAGAACGTCGACGGGCACGCCTTCCTCGCGGTCGCGCTGACGGGGCAGCGGAGGCCGGTCGAGGCGATCGGCGAGGCCGTGGAAGCGGTACGGCTCGCGCCGGACCACTGGTTCCCGCACTACGTGGCCGGTCAGGCGTACTACGGGGCGGGGCGGCCACGGGAGGCCGCCGACGCCGCACAGGCGTGCCTGGAGCTCGCCCCCGAGCACGCACCGGCCTGGGAGCTGCTGGCCCGGGTGCACGTCTACGTCGAGCACTGGCCGCGGGCGGCCGACGCGGCGCGCCACGGGCTCGCCCTCGCGCCCGAGGACGCCGACCTGGCAGGCCTGCTCGCCGTGGCCCTCACCATGCTCGGCGACGCCGCCGGGGCGAAGGAGGCCGCCGCGCGGGCCGTGGGGCTGGCCCCCGAGAGCGCCCTGGCCCATCTGGCGTACGGGCGCGCGCAGCTCGCCTTCGGCTCACCCGGCGAGGCCGCCCGCGCGTTCCGCGAGGTGCTCCGCCTGTCTCCGGGGTTCGACCAGGCCAGGGACCTCCTGGTGGCGGCGCTCAAGCGGCGCAACCCCGTCTACCGCCTGCTCGCGCGGCTGCGCGGCACGTTCTTCGGCGGGTGGCGGATGCTGTTCCTGCTGCCGGTCATGCCTCCGGTCATCGCCCTGTTCGTCCTCATCGCGCTCCTGCACTGGGCGGCCTGGGTCGCCGAGGCGGTCACCACCCTGCGCCTGGCCCGCGCCAGGGCCACCCGGTTGCTCTTCGAGGGCGCGGAGGCGCGGGTGGCCCTCGTGTGCTGCTGCCTGCTGGCCGCCGGCACGGCGCTGCTCGTCACGGGCGTGGCGGCCGCCCAGGAGGCGGTGGGAGTGGCCGGCGCGGCGGTCATGACGTTGATCACCCCCGTGCAGGAGGCGGCGCACACCAGCGCGCCCCGCGGCCGCGCCCTCCTGTACGGCTGGGCGATCCTCCTGGGACTGGCGGCCGCCCTGGCGGTGCTCCTGTCCTCCCCCGCTGCCGCGCTGCTCGCCGCCTACGCCGGGCTGGCCGGCATCTGGGTGGCCGCGGGCGTGCGGCGGCTGGCCGGGACCAGGACGACGAACGCCCTCTGACCGGCATCAGACGCGAAAGAGCCGCCGACCCGTTTGATCAACCATGTGATCGGGATCGGCGGCTCATTCCTCGAGCGGTGGAGGTGGGATTTGAACCCACGGTAGGTTGCCCTACACACGCTTTCGAGGCGTGCGCCCTCGGCCACTAGGCGACTCCACCGCGCAGCAGCTTACCGGACGAACACCACTGCGCGCGCATCCGTTTCCGTCCGCCCGCCCGGTCAGGCGCGACGGCCCGAGAAGAACTCGGTCAGCACGGCCGCGCACTCGTCGGCCAGCACGCCCATGACCACCTCGGGCCGGTGGTTGAGCCTGCGGTCCCGCAGGACGTCCCACAGCGATCCGGCGGCCCCGGCCTTCTCGTCCACCGCGCCGTACACCACGCGGTCCACCCGGGCGAGGACCGCGGCGCCGGCGCACATCGTGCAGGGTTCCAGCGTGACGACGAGAGTGCAGCCCGTCAGCCGCCAGTCGCCGATCTCCGCCGCCGCCGCTCGCAGGGCGAGCACCTCGGCGTGAGCGGTGGGGTCGGCGCTGGCCTCGCGGTCGTTGCCCGCCGCCGCCAGCACCTCTCCCGGCACCACCGAGCCCGGCCGTGACACTCCGGGCCGTGACATTCCGGGCGGCGACACTCCCGATTGGGGCGGGCCGAGCACGACGGCGCCGACCGGCACCTCGCCGCGCCCGCCCGCCCGTACGGCCTCCGCCAGCGCCAGCCGCATGGCGGCCTCGTACATGTCCGGCGGCGGCGAGCCGGTCACCGCAGGCGGTCGAGCTCGTCGGCGAAGCCGAGCCGTTCGGCGATGAGGGAGAGGATGTCGGCGGGCAGCACGCCCTCCTCCATGCTGAGCTCCACGAGCTCCTCCGCGCTCAGCGAGAAGTCGCCGAGCAGCTCCAGGTCGCCCACCGGACGGATGCCGAGGTCGGGCGCGTCCTTGTCCACCACGACGCCGGCCAGCTCGGCGAAGATCTCGCCGAGCGGGTCGTTCTGCACGGAGTGCGCGTCGGAGATGAACACGCGGGGGTCGAGGTCGTCCTCATAACGGATGATCGCGAACCACTCGTCCTCGACCTCGACGCAGAGCAGGGCGAGCTCGTCGCCGCTGAGCCCGAGCGCCTCCTGCAGGGCGTCGCTCAGGTCGTCGGCGATCTCGGCCTCGCCGAGGTCGACCTCGGCGCCGGCCCAGCGGCCGTCGATGCGGGCGAAACCGGCGGAGAAAAGGTTCGATCTGGAGGGCATTGCCGTCTCCCCAGGTCAGCCGATGGCGGCGTCGACGGCGCGTTCGAATGGCTGGGAGAAGCCCAGCCGCGCGGCGATGCTGGACAGGACCTCGTCGGGCAGCAGGTCGAGGTCGCCGGACAGCGCGCCCAGCTCCATCTCGTCGAGCCCGAGGTCGGCGAAGATGGACAGGTCTCCGGCGGGGAGCACGCTGTCGAGCTCCTCCTCCTCGGGCACGGGCACGTCGAGGTATTCGAGGACCTGCTGCGCCAGCGGCCACTCCCAGGCGGCCGTGATGTCCGAGAGGAAGACGTCCACCTGCTCGCCGAAGACCCGTAACGCCACGAAGAAGTCATCCCCTACGGCGACCATGCCAATCGTGGTCCCCATGCTGGGAGTCTGGCGGAGGGCGTGAATGAGGCCGTCCAGGTCGGAGGTCAGCGCCACCGGGAGCATCTCCGCCTCCCAGCGGTCCTCCTCGCGATAGACAACGATGGCGAAGTCAAGAGTGTCCACGTCTGTCATCGTCTTCCCCACCGCACGGTCTTCACGCAGGCAATGGTCGCAGAATCGGAGTCGTACCGTACCGTGCTCACTCCAAATCGTGATCAAAGACTCAGCCGACGTCGAGGGTTTGCCCAGGAGACGGTAACTTCTCCTCCCATGGAGACCCTCGTCGTCGACCACCCGCTCGTCGCCCACAAGCTCACCACTCTCCGCGACGTGCGGACCGACTCGCCGACGTTCCGCCGCCTGGCCGACGAGCTGGTCACGCTGCTCGCCTACGAGGCCACCAGGGACGTGCGGGTCACCGACGTGACGGTCGACACTCCGCTCGCCCCCGCCAACGGCGTACGGCTGGCGCGCCCCGCGCCCCTCGTGGTGCCGATCCTGCGCGCCGGGCTGGGGATGCTCGACGGGATGACCCGGCTCCTGCCGACCGCCGAGGTGGGCTTCCTCGGGATGATCCGCGACGAGTCCACGCTCAAGGCCCAGACCTACGCCACCCGGCTGCCCGAGGACCTGTCCGGCCGCCAGTGCTACGTGCTCGACCCGATGCTCGCGACGGGCGGCACCCTCGCCGCGGCGATCCACTTCCTGTTCGACCGCGGCGCCCGGGACGTCACCGCGATCTGCCTGCTGGCCTCCCCCGAGGGCCTCGCCTACCTGGACGAGGCGTTCCGGGGCGGTGACCGGCCGATCCGGGTGGTGACGGCCGCCCTCGACGAGCGGCTGAACGAGAACGGCTACATCGTGCCCGGACTCGGAGACGCCGGTGACCGCCTGTACGGCGTCGTCTGATTTCCCCGAGGTCTGATTTCCCCGAGGTCTGATTTCCCTTCCTTTCCGCGTTGTCCGTCCGTATCTCACCTCTGGTTACACTGCGCGCCCGATAGGGTACGCAGTGTGATGACGACGTCACCTCGCTCTCTCGCGAGCGGCGCGCCACCAGGGAGAGCGATGATCCAGCATCCGGCCGGCGAGCACTACGAACAGCTCGAGGCCCTGCTCAGGGACGAGTTCGCGGGGGTGCATCCTCCCGCGACGGTGACCCGGTGCGTTCAGGCCGCCCACCACGGCGCCATCGAGGTCACCGGACACGCGCACCCCGCACTGGTCGAGCGCATCGCACGCAAGCACCTGCGGGTCCTGGCGACCGCCGCGGCGGAGCGGGGCTGACGCCGTCGATCATCGAACCCGTTCGCGGTTAGCCGCTTTACCAAACGGGGCGTCTGGGTAATGTATTGGTCATGGGAGTGGTGACGGCGGTGCAAGCGAAGAAAGTCATCAAGTGGACGCTCATCGTGTCGGCAGGCTTCTACCTGCTCACGAGACCGACTGACGCGGCCCACACGGTCCACGGGGCCTTCAACGGAATCGTCAGCGCGGCCGACTCGATGGCGCAGTTCTTCGCCACCCTGACATGAGACTTGTGACCCACGGGGACTCAGCCCCGTCGTCGGTCAACCGTTACCTCCTCCCCCACGAACACCAAGTCATCATGGTCCGGCGCCATCCCGCCGTGCTCCTGCGCCCGGTCGCCGAGATCTTCGGTGGGCTCATCCTCGCCGGAGTCCTCAGCAAGTTCCTGAGCGACAACGGTGCGAGCCAGGCCCTCGCCCTCGTCTGGTGGGCCTGGCTCCTCCTGCTGGTTCGATTCGTCTGGAAGGTCGCGGAGTGGTCGGTCGACTACTTCGTCGTCACCTCCCAGCGCATGCTTCTCACCACGGGCCTCATCACGCGCAAGGTCGCGATGATGCCCCTGAGCAAGGTCACCGACATGAGCTTCCAGCGCTCGCTCCTCGGCCGCATGCTCGGCTACGGCGAGTTCGTGATGGAGTCGGCCGGCCAGGATCAGGCGCTGCGTACCGTCCCCCACATCCCCTATCCGGAGACCTTGTACCTCGAGGTCTGCCAGATGATCTTCCCCAGCAAGGACGGGGACGACGACTGACCGGCGGCCCCCGTCCGCTATCTAGACGCCGTGATCGAACCTTCATCGTCGTGATTCTTGACGGAGGGTTACACGATTCGGTCGCTTCGTGCCATTATGGCGACACTATTGACCCTTCCCCCGCCCTGAGAGATCAGATGCCGAGTCAGGGAACCATCGGTGACCGCGTCCGCGGATTGCGGTTGAGCAGGCGAATGTCTCAGGCCCAGTTGGCCGGACCCGACCTGTCCGACAGTTACGTCTCCCTCATCGAGTCCGGAAAGCGGACACCCACTCCGGTCGTCGCCCGGCTGCTCGCCGAGCGGCTCGGTTGCACCACCGAGTTCCTGCTCCACGGGATAGAACCCCGGCAGCGCATCGACACCGAGCTCGGCCTCCGACATGCCGAGCTCGAGCTGTATCACGGCGATCCCGCCGTGGCGGCCGACCGCTTCGGCGAGATCGTCAAGGCGGCGGGTGAGGACAACGCGATGCTGGCCGCCCACGCGCGGCTCGGTGTGGCGCGGGCGCTGGAGGCCCAGGGCCGCGTCGGTCGGGCCGTCGAGGCGTACGAGCGGCTGCGCCGCGAGGCCACCGCGCACCCCGAGCGCCTCGCCGACCTGCCGCTGACCGTCGCGCTGTGCCGCTGCTACCAGCGGGCCGGCGACCGGCTGCGGGCGCGGGACCTCGGCGCCCACGCGCTCGGCCAGATCGACCGGCTCGGAGTGACCGAGGGCGAGCTGGCCGTCGAGCTGGCGCTGGCGCTGGTGGAAACCGAGACCGGCCTGCCGTACGTCGAGCGGGTGCTGTCGACCGCGGGCCCGGCGCGAGCGGGCGACCGCAGCGCGGAGATCCTCGCACTGTGGCAGGCCAGCGTCACGGCGGCCGAAGGCGAGGACTCGGCGCTGGCCGTGCAGCTCGCCGAGGACGCCCTCGCGGCGGGCCGCCCGGCCCGGA
The DNA here is from genome assembly GCF_040644635.1 of Microbispora sp. NPDC046933. Lineage (NCBI taxonomy): Bacteria > Bacillati > Actinomycetota > Actinomycetes > Streptosporangiales > Streptosporangiaceae > Microbispora > Microbispora sp. NPDC046933. The sequence continues at coordinate 88,637 of NZ_JBEYWW010000008.1, forward strand.
TCGCCGTACGCCGCGCCCGCATCGCGATGCACTGGGCTCGCATCACCGCGGCGGATCCCGAAGGCGCGGATTTGGATCGAGCCAACGATCTCGCGAGGTCCGCGGCGGACGTCTTCGCGGAGTTTCCGGCCGAACGGCAGGAGCACGCGCGGAGCCTCGTGGTGCTGAGTTTCGTACGGTTCCGGACCGGAGACGCGGAATCCGCAGTCGAACTCGCCGATCAGGCACTGGATCTGTTGGGGGTCCCCAAGGGGACCACCGCGGCCACCGCGAACATGGTCCTGGCCGAGGTCGCGTTGGCACGGTCCGAAGATCCGGTGCCCGCGCTGGACCGAGCGCACGACCTGCTGGACGGCGAGGCGCCCGACCGGGAGACCGCCCGGGCCTGGCGCATGCTCGGCGACCTGTGGGGCCAGGCCGGTGCCCTCGACCGGCAGGCAGGGGCATATCGTAGAGCCCTGGAAGCGGTCGGAATCCGCGTGAACATACCGGGCTCCATGACCACCTCGACGGTGCTCGCTCGATAGCCTCCTGGGGCTCCGGACTTGTTCTGGAGGCTCTGGAATAATGAGGGTCTACCACTCATTCCATCATCGGATGATTGGCAACCCTAAGGAGGCTGACGTGAGCCTGCGGACGGCGCAGCGGGCGTCTCTCGTGGATCAGGTGATCGACCAGCTCAAGGAGCAGATCACCTCCGGCTCCTGGCAGATGAATGCCAAGATTCCCACCGAGACGGTGCTCGCCGAGCACCTCGGAGTCGGCAGGAACACGGTCCGGGAGGCGGTCCGCGCGCTGACCCACGCCGGACTGCTGGAGTGCCGCCAGGGCGACGGCACGTACGTGCGGGCCACCAGCGAGCTGTCGGGCGCGATGGCCAGGCGACTGCGCGCGGCCGAGCAACTGGAGATCCTGGAGGTCCGGCGCGCCCTGGAGGTCGAGGCGGCCCGGCTCGCGGCGACGAGGCGGACCGACGAGGACGTCACGTCGATCGAAGCGGCGCTGGCCGCCCGCGAGAAGGCATGGTCGGACGGCGACCCCGAGGCGTTCGTCGAGGCCGACCTCGCCTTCCACGTGGCGGTCGTCGAGGCCACGCACAACCGGGTGCTGATCGACCTCTACGTCGACTTCTCCGCGGCGCTGCGGGCGAGCATCGCGGCGGCCGGCGGCTCCCTGGAGCAGAACTACATCCCCCACGACGCGATCGTGCGCGCGATCGCCGCCGGCGACGCCACCGCGGCCGAGCGGGCCGGTCATGCGTGCATGGAGCACATCCTCATCGCCCTCACCGACTCCGCCAGCCTCACCTCCTGAGCCCCCAACCGCCCGGCGGGTCCGTCCGAACGGCACCCGCGGGGCCCGATCAGGTGAGCATCAGGTGAGCACAGTCAGCCGAGCCGCAGGGACATGACGAGGTAGCGGAAGCCGGGGTCCTCACCCTCGTCGGTGATCAGCGCGGGACGGGTCGGCGAGTCCATGTGGATGCGCGCCCGCTCGGTCGTGACGCCCGCCAGCCCGTCGAGCAGGAAGTGGGGCTGGAAGGCGATCTGGATGTCCGGACCCTCCAGCTCGGCGTCGACGACCTCCGCGCCCCTGCCGATGTCGCCGCCCCCGGCCTGGATCAGCACCTGTCCCTGGGAGAACGACAGCCGGACCGCGGCGTTGCGCTCGGCGACCAGCACGACGCGCCTGACGGCCTCCACGAACGGTCCCACCGCCACGTCGGCGTGGATCGTCCACTGCTCGGTCAACCGGGACCGGTAGTCGATGAACTGGTCGTCCAGCAGCCGCACCGTTGTGGTGCGCCCCTGACTCTCGAAACCCGCGACGTTGTCGCCCAGGCCGATCGCCACCTCGCCGCCGCGCAGCGATCGGGCCACCTCGACCAGCACCCGCGCCGGCACGACCACGCCGTGCCGCGCGTCCTGCCGTTCCGGATGCCACAGGAACTCGCCGGCGGCGATGCGGTAGCGGTCGGTGGCCGCCATCGACACCCGCACGCCCTCGATGTCCACGCGGATGCCCGTCAGCATGGGCAGCGTGTCGTCTCGGCTCGCGGCGGCGGCCACCTGCCCGACCACGGTGGCGAAGGCGCCGCCGCCCACGGCGCCGACCTTCGGCGGCATCGGCGGCATCGCGGGGAAGTCCTCGTCCGGCATCGTGATCAGCCCGAACTCCGCGCTGCCGCAGGTGAGCACCACTTCCGACCCGCTTCTGACGATCTCGACGGGCCGGGCGGGCAGGCTCCGGGTGATCTCGGCCAGGACCTTCCCGGGGATCAGCACCCGCCCCGGCTCGGCGACGTCGGCCTCGACGTCGGCACGGGCCGACACGTCGTAGTCGAAAGCGGAAATCCGCAGGTCGTCTCCCGCCTCCAGCAGCAGGCCCGCGAGGACGGGCACGGCGGGCCGGGCGGGCAGCACCCGGGCCGCCCACGCCACCGCGTCGGCCAGAACGTCGCGGTTAACCTGGAATTTCATCCCGACCTCCTGCCTGCGCCACGACTCGACCCCAAAAGTAGCGCCCGGCACCGACAATCCCGGCGGACCCTACTTGCTGTTGAGGAAGGCGAGCACGGCGAGGACGCGCCGGTTGTCGTCGTCCGAGGGCGCCAGGCCGAGCTTGGTGAAGATGCTCGCCGTGTGCTTGCCCACCGCGCTGTCGCTGAGGAACAGCCGCTGCCCGATCGCGGCGTTCGACCTGCCCTCGGCCATCAGTTCGAGCACCTCGCGCTCCCGGGGGGTGAGCCGGCCGAGCGGTTCGTTGCGCGCGTTGCTCGCCAGGAGCCGGGCGATCACCTCGGGGTCCATGGCCGTCCCGCCGGCCGCGACCCGGCGTACGGCGTCGACGAACTGCTCGCCGTTGAACACCCGGTCCTTCAGCAGGTAACCCACGCCGCCGGACCCGTCGGCCAGCAACTCCCTGGCGTACAGCTGCTCGACGTGCTGGGAGAGCACGAGGACCGGCAGGCCGGGCATCCGCCGACGCGCGGCCAGGGCGGCCTGCAGCCCCTCGTCGGTGAAGGTCGGCGGGAGCCGCACGTCCACGACGGCCACGTCGGGACGCTCGCCGACCAGGGCGGCGAGCAACTCCGGGCCGGACTCGACCGCCGCGACCACCTCGAAGCCGTGTGCGCGCAGCAGGGCGACCAGGCCCTCTCGCAGCAGGTGCAGGTCTTCGGCCAGCACTACCCGCACGCGCCGCCCTCCGCTTCCCTGGTCCGCGCCGTCGTCGCCAGCGCGACGGCCAGCAGGCCGCCGCCGAGCGCAATCATGCCCACGATGACCGGCCACTGGAAGGGCTCGGGCACGTGCAGGCCGAGGAACCAGGACTTCACCGGCGATCCCACCAGCTTCAGCACCATCGCGACCAGCCCCTGCGGGAACAGCGCGATCGGCCACAGCCCCCAGCACAGGCGGCCGAAGTAGCGCCACGGGGTCGTCGGCGCCGGCCGCACCCGGAACGCCCGGGGCAGCTCGATGACGGCAGTGGTCGGGCCGCCCGCGGGGCTGTTCACCGCGAGGACGCCGTCGAAGGCTCCGAGCCTGCGCTCGATGCCGCGCAGGCCGGTGCCCTGCTCGGGGTCCGCGCCGCCGTGGCCGTCGTCGGTCACCGTCACGCGCAGCGCCGGACCCTGCGTGCTCACGTCCACCCACGCCTCGGTCGCGTCGCCGTGGCGGGCGGCGTTGGCAAGCAGCTCGCTGACCGCGAAGTACGCCGCGGACTCCAGCGGCGCGGAGGCACGCTCGGGCAGGTCGACCGTGACGTGGGTGCGCAGCGGGCTGTCCAGGGCGAGGGCGCGTACGGCGTCGCCGAGACCGCGCTCGGCCAGCACCGGGGGATGGATGCCGCGCACCAGTCGCCGGATCTCCTGCAGCGCGGTCGCCGAGGCCTCCCTCGCCTTGCCGAGCAGCGCCCGGGCGGCCTGCGGGTCGCTTTCCAGCAGTTGCTCGGCCGCGCCGATGGTCATGCCGATCGCCACCAGACGGGCCTGGGCGCCGTCGTGCAGGTCGCGCTCGATCCGGCGCAGCTCGGCGGCCTGGGAGTCGACGGCCTCGGTGCGGGCGGCGTCGAGGCGGCTGACCCGCTGGGCCAGCCTGGCCTTCTCGGTGGGCCCCAGCAACGCGGCGGCGACCCGGCCGTGAAGCCGCACGGCCCACGGCGCGTACCAGCGCACGACGATCAGCGCGAGCAGGATCCACACCGCGCCCACCGGGTCGCCCGCGACCAGGCGGACGACGCCGTACGCGGTCGCGAGCAGCGGCGCGGCGGCCACGAGCCCGCTCGTCAGCGGCGCGGCGAGCAGATAGGCGAAGTCGCGCCAGGTGGCCGGGTCCTTCGTCATCCAGTGCCACCGCAGGTTGAAGGCCGGGATCGTCGGCCGCTTGTACAGCGTGCGGCCGTCGCGGTACCACCCGTCGCGCTGCGGCACCGGCGGGGGCGGCTCGGGCCGGTACGGCTCGTCGACCGGTATGCCCGACCAGCGCGCGGCCAGCCGGCGTTGCAGCCGGGTCACGACCCGCGCGAGCCGTACGGCCGGGGGAAAGACGATCACCAGGCCGACCGCGAAGGTGAGCAGCACCGCCGCCAGCATCGCCAGGCCGGCGGCCAGGCCCAGCAGGGCGAGGCCGGCGAGGGCGGTGCTCCGTGCCAGGGCGGTGAGGGCCGAGCGAGCCGAGGTCATGGGTTCAGTCTGGAGGCTGCCGCCGGACCGGCACAGTGGCCCGAGCCGCCCGATGGGGGTGGGGAAAAGTGCACCCCCGCCGGGTCCGCAGCCGCATTCCGGGCCGCCCGCCCGGTTCCTAGCGTCGTCGGCATGGCAATCATCACCGTGAACCACCTCCGCAAGACGTACGGAACGCGGGTCGCGGTCGAGGACGTGTCGTTCTCCGTGGAGGAGGGCGAGGTCTTCGGCATCGTGGGCCGCAACGGGGCGGGCAAGACGACGACGGTCGAGTGCGTCGCCGGGCTGCGCACGCCCACCGCGGGCACCGTCACCGTGGACGCGGACCTGAAGGAACAGGTCGGCGTGCAGCTCCAGGAGTGCTCGCTGCCCGACAAGATCCGGGTCGGGGAGGCGCTGGCGCTCTACGCCTCGTTCTACTCCCGCCCGGCCGGCTGGCGGGCCCTGGCCGAGGAGGCCGGGCTCGACCTCCGCGCGCCCTTCGGCAAGCTGTCGGGCGGGCAGCGCCAGCGGCTGTCGGTCGCGCTCGCGCTGGTCGGAAGCCCGCGCGTCGCGATACTCGACGAGCTCACCACCGGCCTCGACCCGCGGGCCCGCCGCGAGACGTGGGACCAGGTCGTCCGGATCAGGGAGCGCGGCGTGACCGTCCTGCTCGTGACCCACTTCATGGAGGAGGTGGAGCGCCTGTGCGACCGGGTCGCGGTCGTCTCCCGGGGGCGTGTGCGGGCGGTCGACACCCCCGCCGGGCTGGTCGCCCGCGCCGGCGGCGAGCAGCGCCTGGTCTTCCACACCGACGATCCCGTCGACGGCCTGCGGGCGCTGCCCGAGGTGGCGTCCGTCACCACGAGCGGCTCGGAGGTCACCGTCACCGGCACGGGCGACCTGCTGAGCGCCGTCGCCGCAGTGCTGCCCCCGTCCAGGACGCGGGGCCTGCGCATGGAGCGCACCACCCTCGACGACGCGTTCCTCGTTCTCACCGCCGAATCCCTCGCCGGCACCCAGGAGGAGTCATGACGAAGGCCTTCGGAAAACTCGCGGCCGTGGAGGCCCGGCTCTTCCTCCGCGAGCCGATGGCGGTGTTCTTCGCGATCGTGCTGCCGGTGGGGCTGCTGCTGGCGCTGGGCACGACGATCCCCGGCTTCCGCGACGCGGATCCGTCGCTGGGCGGCCAGCGGTTCGTGGACGCGCCCTTCACGGCGATGATGGTGCTGCTGTCGATCGTGACGCTCGGGCTGAGCGTGCTGCCGGGCAGCCTGGTGATCTACCGGGAACGCGGCGTGCTGCGGCGGCTGTCCACCACGCCGGTGCGGCCGGGCGCGCTGCTGGCGGCCCAACTGCTGATCAACGTGGTCGTGTCCGTGGTCGCCACCACGCTGACGCTGGTGCTGGGCCACCTGATCCTCGGGGTGCCGCTGCCCGGTTCGCCCTGGGCGTTCGCGGCGGTCTTCGTCCTCGGCACGCTCACCATGCTCGCCATCGGGCTGCTGCTGGCCGCCGTGGCGCCGAACGCCCGGGTCGTCCAGGGAGCGGGCTCGGCCCTCATGTTCCCCCTGCTGTTCCTCGCCGGGATGTGGCTGCCCCGGCCCGCCATGCCCGAACTCCTGGGGCGGATCAGCGACTTCACGCCCACGGGCGCCTTCGGGCAGGGGCTGATGGACACGCTGGGCGGGCACGTCCCCCAGCCGCTCCACCTCGCCGTACTGGCAGGCTGGGCGCTGGCCGCCGGTCTCGCCGCGGCCCGGCTGTTCCGCTGGGAGTAGTCGGTGCGGCCCGAGGGGCCCGGCGCCTACCTCCGGGGTAATCGCCGGGCCGATCGGCGACCGGATAGCGTCGGGGACGTGACCGTCGCCATGCTTCACCAGCGGCCGTTCGGCGAGCTCCTGCGCCAGTGGCGCGAGCACCGGCGGCTGAGCCAGCTCGAACTGTCCAACCAGGCCGAGATCTCCACCCGGCACATCAGCTTTCTGGAAACCGGCCGGGCCACGCCGAGCCGCGACATGGTGCTCCACCTCTCCGAGCATCTGGACCTTCCGCTCCGCGAGCGCAACCACCTGCTGCTGGCCGCCGGATACGCCCCCGTCTACACCGAGTCGCCGCTCGACTCGCCGGGGATGGCGGCGGTGTGCGAGGCGATCCGGCGGCTGCTGTCGGCCCACGACCCCTATCCGGCTGTGGTGGTGGACCGCACCTGGGAGCTCGTCGACGCCAACGAGGGCATCGCGCTGCTGGCCGAGGGCGTGGACCCCGACCTGCTGAGCAACGTGCTGCGGGCGAGCCTGCACCCCGAAGGGCTCGCCCCGCACATCCTGAACCTGGGCGAGTGGCGGGCACACCTGCTCGGACGGCTGCGCCGGCAGATCACGCTCACCGCCGACCCGCAGCTCACCGAGCTGTACACCGAGCTGCGCGACTACCCCTGCGACCAGCCGGAACCCGAGGTGGAGCTGCCCGGCCCCGGGGACATCCTCGTGCCGCTGCGGGTGCGGCGGGCCGGGCGGGAGCTGACGTTCTTCAGCATCGTGGCGACCTTCGGCACCCCGCTCGACATCACGGTCTCCGAGCTGGCCATCGAGTCGTTCTACCCCGCCGATCCCGCGACGGCGGCCTTCCTCCGCGACACCTCTTCGTGATCATCCGGCGTCCGCACGGCGATACGGCCCTGCCACAATTCCCTCAATCATGATCAGGGGGAGGAGGCCGGGGTGCCCGCACGGGTGCTGACCAACACGTTCCACGTGGACGCCGCGCCGGAGGAGGTCTTCGAGCACCTCACGACGCCCGAGAGTTACATCGGCCTGTCACCGCTCGTGGTCGCCGTGCGGGACGTCGACCGGTCCGAGCCGGGGGTGGTGCGTTACACCTCGGTCGAGCGGTTCCGCTTCCTCGGCCTGAAGTACGACAACCCCATCGCGGTCACGCTGCTGACCGAGCGCCTGGCCGAGAGACTGTCCGTACGGGGACAGGTGCGCAGCCCCGGCGGCGTCCGGATGGGCTACCGCTTCGACCTGTCCCCGGAGGCCGGCGGCACGCGGGTGGACGACCGGCTGGACCTGAGCGCACCGTGGCTCGTCATGGGATTCGCGGCGGGCCAGGCGCGGAAGGTGCAGCTCGCCAGGGCCCGGATCCTCGCCGAACGGCTGTCCGGGCGGCCTACGCGCGGTTGGTGAGCGACTCCGGCGACTCCGGCGACTCCGGCGACTCCGGGCGACTCGGCGTACGTCGCGGTCGCGAGCGCCGGGTCGAGGGCGGCGACCCCGCGAACCGGTGCGGGCCTCGGCGGTGACCTCGGTGTCCGGCCGCGGCAAACCCCTGTCATGGTCTCATCGAGACGCACCTCACACCCTGCGTGAGAAGCTGGAGCTCCCCACATCGCCCCGGAGGTATCACATGCTCGTGCTGGCGCATGTCAGCGACATCCACATCGACGGAAGCGAGCGGAACACCTCGCGCGCCGCCCGCGCGCTCACCCACGCGCGGTCGCTGCGGCCCGACGCGATCGTGCTGACCGGCGACCTGGCGGACCACGGCGCGGTGGAGGAGTACGAGATCGTCCGCGAGCTGATCGCCGGTGACGACGTGCCGCTCGTGCTGTGCCCGGGCAACCACGACGCGCGCGGCAACCTCCGCAAGGTCCTGCTGGAGCAGGACGGCGACCACCCGGTCAACCAGGCGCTCAACCTCGACCACGCCACGATCGCGCTGTGCGACTCCAGCATCCCCGGCCGCCCGGACGGCGAGCTGAGCGACGACACCCTGGCCTGGCTCGACTCCGTGCTCGCCGCCACCCCCGGCGTGCCGGCCTTCGTCGGCATGCACCACCCCGCCGTCCCGCTCGGCATCCCGTACGTGGACGAAATTCGGCTCGGGCGGCCGGAGGGGCTGGCGGAGGTCCTGGGCCGCCACCCGCACGCCATCGCGGTGCTGGCCGGGCACGCCCACACGGCGGCGGCGACGACGTTCGCCGGGCTGCCGCTGCTGGTCGCGCCGGGAGTGGTGAGCACCGCGCTGCTGCCGTCCGAGACCTCGGCGCGCCCTCCGGTCGACCACGACCTGCCGCCGGCCATCGCCCTGCACGTGCTCGACGACGGCCGGGTCACCACGCACTACCGCCCTGTGCCCTAGACCTTCGTGACGCCGACCCCTGTGGGTGATCGTGGCCAGGAGGGTGCGCGAGGAGCCCCGTATGAGTCTCCCCCTCGCCCGACCAGCCGCACTCGCCGCCTCCGCCCTCGCCGCCCTCCTCGTCCTCTGCGGCCTCGCCGTACGGCCCGCCGCGGCGGCCGGGCCCGTCCCGCTCCCCGCGGCGTTCGACCGCGCCGCCGCCGCGCACGACGTGCCGCGCGACCTGCTGGTCGCCGTGGCCTACGCCGAGACCCACCTGGACGACCACGGAGGCAAGCCGAGCACGAGCGGCGGCTACGGCGTCATGCACCTGGTCAGCAACCCCACGGTCCACGCCCTGGAGAAGGCCACCGAGCTGACCGGGCTGCCGGTCGAGACGCTGCGCTCCGGCACCGAGGCCAACGTCATGGGCGGCGCGGCCCTGCTGCGCGCCCACGCCGACGCGCTGCCGCGGGAGGTCGCCGCGGACCGCGGCGGCTACGCGCAGGTCCGCGACCTGAACTCACCGGTGGAGACGCTCAGCACCGACTACGGCCCCGCCGCGTGGGTGCCGGCCGGCTCCGCCAACTACACCGCCTCGAGCCGCCCGTCGAGCTACGCCATCGACCGGGTGGTCATCCACGTGACCCAGGGCTCGTACGCCGGCACGATCTCCTGGTTCCAGAACTCCGCCGCCCAGGTCTCGGCGCACTACGTGGTCAAGTCGTCGAACGGCGAGATCACGCAGACGGTGCGGGAGAAGGACGTCGCCTGGCACGCGGGCAACTGGCCACCCGCTCCATCGGGATCGAGCACGAGGGCTACATCAGCGACGCCTCGTGGTTCACCGACGCCATGTATCGCGCCTCGGCCGCGCTGACCCGCGCCATATGCGACAAGTACGGCATCCCGAAGGACCGCGCGCACATCATCGGCCACAACGAGGTGCCGGGCGCCACCCACACCGACCCCGGCTCCTACTGGAACTGGACGACGTACATGAACTACGTGACCGGCGGCGGCACCCCGTTTCCTCCGGCACGGGCTACGTCGTGGCCGACGCCGTCCGCGTCACCAGGGTCTGATCCCCCGATGAGCGTCCGTACGGCTCACGCGTCCGGGAGCTCGTCCGGGATCCACGAGCCGTGGAATCCCGCCGGCACCCGGCGCGGCAGCCGTACGGACGCCACCTGGGCCAGGTCCGACGCGTCGAGCACGAGCAGCTCGGCGCCGTGCTCGGTGCCCGCGATCGACAGCAGCCAGCCCTCGTCCTCGGCCTTCGCACCCGAACCGGGGACGAACACGGCCTCGCCCGGCGAGCGCTCGCCCGTCTGGTGCGCCCGGCTCGTGCCGTTCGCGGTGTCGTACTTCACGATCGCGCCCTGGCTGACCGCGTAGATGTAGCGGCTGGTCAGGCCGGTGCGCGTCTCGTTGATCGTGGGGAACTCGACGTCCAGGTCGTCGAGCGGCACGTCCTTGGCGGCGCCGGTGGCCGGGTCGAGCGTCCAGCGGTGCAGGGCCGCGCCCCCGGTGTGGGCGGCCGGGTTGGCGGCGCCGCCGATGGTCGGCCAGAAGCCGCAGAACGCCCCCGGCGAGTAGCGCACCGCGTCGACGACGACGCGCCCGTGCTCGTCCTCGCTCGCGTTGCCCACGTGGAAGACGTAGCAGGGGTCGATCTCGAACCACCGCACGTCGCCGGTCTCACGGCTCATCACGCCCAGCCGAGCGCCGTACGCGTCGTCCCACCGGTACGGCATGCCGCGGCCGACCAGGGCGAGATCGAAGACGACCGGCAGGTCGAGCCACACCACGTGGTGCTCGGTGATCGCGAAGTCGTGGGCCATGGTGGGCCCCGGCACGTCCACCGTCCGGCTCTCCACCAGCTCGCCGTCGGCCGACAGGCGATGGTAGGTGAGGTAGGGCGCGGCCCAGCCGTACCCGAAGAAGTGCAGCTCCCCGGTGATCGGGTCCTCCTTGGGGTGCGCGGTCATCGCCGTGGCCAGCCGCCCGCCGAAGTCGCAGGCGCCGACCGTGTCGAGCTCCGGCGTCATCTCGTACGGCAGGCCGTTCTCCACGAGCGCGAGGATCTTGTCGGCGTGCCGGATCACGTGGGTGTTGGCGGGGACGGCCGCGAGGTCCACGCCGCGCTCGTGCACGTACGGCGCGCTGGCGAAGCGGGTGGTGCGGACCCAGCGGTTGCGGTACCACTCCGCCCGCCCGTCGCGCAGCCGGATGCCGTGGATCATGCCGTGGCCGACGAACCAGTGCCCGCCGTCCTCCCCGGGCCGGGGGTTGGGGCCGTTGCGGAAGTAGCGGCCGGTGAGTTCGGGCGGCAGCGAGCCCTCGACCGGCAGGTCGATCGCGTCGATCTCGTCGGGCACGGGGGCGAGGCGGCCGGTCAGGTAGGAGGCGGTCATGTCGGTGATTCCCTTCAGGCGGCGTAGCGGGCGCGGACGATCTGGGGGTAGCGGACGGTGAACAGGGCGGGGAGCGCGAAGCCGCAGACCTTCACCGCGATGATCGCTGCGGTGGCGTGCGGGGCGAACGCGAGCAGCAGGGCGAGGCCGATCGCGTTGAGGGTGAAGCCCACCGCCCACACGGCGGTGATGACGGCGTTGACGCGGTAGAACAGCGGGGTCGCCTGCACCTCGGCCGGGGTCGTCCGGCGGGCGATGCCCAGTGTGAACGGCTTGCGGATGGCCAGCGACCCCCAGGCGGTGAGGGCCAGCCACGCCACCGAGACGGCCGGGCCGTACTCGCCGAAGGGCGCCGGCGAGACCGTGAACGCGGCGAGCGTGAGACCGGCGAAGAAGACCCCCGAGCTGAGCTCGATGACCATCTCGTCCCAGCCGCGCCCCGCCCGGCGGTCGACGGCGAGCAGCACGAGCGAGACGAGGAGCGCGGCCGCGGCTCCGAACCTGGCCTCACCGTTCGTGCTGAGGACGGCGAAGGCGATCCAGGGGAGAAAGGTCAGGACGTAACGGAGCACGGGGGTTCCTCAGATTCGACATTCCATGAGTGACATGTCGAAAGTAGAACCTCCACTCGCGACATGTCAACACAGGAATGTACGATCGGACCCATGAGCCTTCGTCATGCCATGCTCGGCCTCCTGTCGGCCGGGCCCGCCAGCGGATACGACCTGCTGAAGACCTTCGAGCTGTCCCTGGAGAACGTCTGGCCCGCCACGCAGAGCCAGCTCTACGCCGAGCTCGGCCGGCTGGCCAAGGAAGGCCTGGTGCGAGTCGTGGCGGAGGGCCCGCGCGGGCGCAAGGAATACGAGATCACCGAGGAGGGGCACGCGGAGCTGCGTCACTGGCTGGTCGAGGTGCCGCCCAACCTGGGCCGGCGCAGCGACATGCTGCTGCGGGTCTTCTTCCTCGACCAGGTCGGCGCCGTCGCCGCCCGCGGCTACCTGGAGCGGCTGGCCGAGCGGGCCGTCCACGAGCACGACCAGCTCCGCGGCATCCGCGAGTTCGTGACCAGCCAGGGCGACGACGCGCTGCGGCTGTACGGCGACATCGCGCTGGAGTGGGGCCTGCGCCTGACCGCCGCGCAGCGCGACTGGGCCGAGTGGGCCGCCGGCCGGGTGGCGGCACTGGAACAGGAGAAGACACTGGAGCAGGAGAAGGCCGGGCAGGCCGGAGCCGGGTGACAGCTTGCGGGGGCCCGGCGGCATCCGACGACCCGAGCCACCCTCGGCCCCTTGGAGGAACTCCATGCGCGCCCGCCGACTCCACCTGCCTCCCCTCCGCCTCGGGGAAGCGGCAGCGGCTCAGGAGCCGAGGTAGCGCAGCACGGCCAGGACGCGGCGGCTGTATCCGGTGGTGTGCGACAGCGCGAGCTTGTCGAACAGCGCGTTGACGTGCTTTTCCACCGCACTCTGCGACACGTGCAGGGATTGGGCGATCGAGGCGTTGGTCAGGCCCTGGGCCATGAGCTCCAGCACCTGGCGCTCGCGGGCGGTGAGCTGGGCCAGCGGGTCGGCGTGGCTGGTGCGCGCGAGCAACTGGCGCACCACCTCCGGGTCGAAGGCCGTCCCGCCCGCCCCCACCCGCTCCAGCGCGTCCAGGAAGTCGCCGACCTGGGCCACGCGGTCCTTGAGCAGATAGCCGACCCCGTCGATGCTGCCGCTCATCAGCTCGGTGGCGTACTTCTTCTCGACGTACTGCGACAGCACCAGCACTTTGACCTCCGGCCATCGTCGCCGGATCTCCAGCGCGGCGCGCAGGCCCTCGTCCGTGTGGGTGGGCGGCATCCGTACGTCGACCACCACCGCGTCGGGTCTGTCGCCGTCCACGGCCTCCAGGAGCGCGTGGGCGTCGCCCACCGCCGCCAGGACGTCGTGGCCTTCCTCCTTCAACAGCCGCACCAGGCCCTCGCGCAACAGGGCCGAGTCCTCGGCCAGCATCACCCGCACGGCAGCTCCGTTTCGATCACGCTCGGCCGGCCGCCGGTGGCATCGGCTCCGCCCATGCCGTCGTCCTCCACTCGCACGATGACCATGCTGCCTTCCTGACGTACCCCGATGGTGACCAGGGCGGGTTCCAGCGCTCGGCGCGATCGCGATCCCGGCTCCCGGCGCCACTACGTCACGCGTCCGAGGCTAGGAACGATCAGGACATGCCCACCATGAGGCGCGTGGCCGTTCAGGGGTGGGGAAAACCACAGCCGCCGCGCGTACGCGTAGTCGGCGTGATTTAGAGGGGTGTGCGGGGAGCCAGGCCCTGGAGCAGGGCGTCGAGCGCACGGTCGAAGCGCTCCTGATGGTCCTCGGGGGTGCCGAGCCCGGCGCGCAGCGCCTCGACCAGGACGGGGTGCTCCCCCGGGTCCAGGCCTCCCATCACACCTGCGACGTCCGGCTCGTCGTGACCCGGCGTCCGCCCTGCCTCGGCCAGCGTGTGCCCGACGACGAACGTGGCCACCGCGTTGATGAGCTGGAGCCCCTCCAGCGCGCCGAACCCCTCGGCCCGCAGCGCGGCCGCCATCCGCTCCACGGCCGCCAGGCCGCCGGGCGCCAGCACCGGCCGGGTGGCGACCAGCGGCAGCAGGGCGGGATGCGCGAGCAGCTCCCGCCGGATCGCGACTGCGAAGGCGCGCAGCCACTCCCTCCACGGGCCCACCGGCTCCACCGTGATCCGCGAGACCGCCATGTCGATGAGCCCGTCCAGGACGGCGTCCTTGTTCGGCACGTAGTAGTAGAGCGTCATCGCCTCCACGCCCAGCTCGGCGCCCAGTTTGCGCATCGACAGCGCCGCGATGCCCTCCCTGTCGACCAGGGCCAGCGCGGCGGCGAGCACCTTCTCCCGGGACAGTCCCGCTCTCGGCATCGATCCTCCACTTGACGTCTCTTACGCCGTAAGAATATCGTCTCTTACGCCGTAAGAAACGAAAGGGGCAATCATGACCGCCGCCGCGAAGACCGTCGTCCAAGGGCTGTTCGACGCCATCAACGACCGGAGACTGGGCGACCTGCGCCGCTACATGGCCGACGACGTCGTCGACCACAACAAGGTGATCCACGGGGAGCCGGACGAGCCTGGCGCCGCGTTCGACGCCATCGCCCAGCAGCTCGACGCGTTCGAGCCGTTCCACCTGAAGGTCGAGGAGATGATCGGCGAGGGCGACCGGGTGGCCGTACGGCTGACGATGTCGGGGGTGAACTCCGGCTCTCACCCGCGCATGCCGGAGCCCACCCACCGTTCGTTCACGGTCGAGGCGATCTTCATCCTCACCCTGCGGGACGGGAAGATCTCCGAGATGCGCGCGGTGAGCGACCGCCTGGGCATGTTCCTCCAGCTCGCCTGGGACTGGCCTCAGGTTGACTGACCTCTGCGGGGCCTTCTCAGCGCGTCGGCCGCCCGGTCGAACGCGTGCCCGCCACACCAGATCGCCGTGATCCGCCTGGTCGCGGTGATGTCCGCCAGCGGGTCACCGTCGAGCAACACGAGGTCGGCCCGGCGGCCCTTACAAATGATCAAGCGGTCAGTGAGTGGCCATGTCCACGAAGCGGCTGTAGTGGCCCTGGAAGGCCACCGTGACCGTGGCCGTGGGGCCGTTTCGGTGCTTGGCCACGATCAGGTCGGCTTCACCCGCGCGCGGCGACTCCCGCTCGTACGCGTCCTCCCGGTGCAGCAGGATGACCATGTCGGCGTCCTGCTCGATGGAGCCCGATTCGCGGAGGTCTGACACCTGTGGGCGCTTGTCCGTACGCTGCTCGGGACCACGGTTGAGCTGGGAGATCGCGATGACCGGCACCTCCAGCTCCTTGGCCAGCAGCTTCAGGGCCCGGGACAGCTCCGAGACCTCCTGCTGGCGGCTCTCGGTCTTCTTGGGCGAGCTCATGAGCTGGAGATAGTCGACGATCACGAAGCGCAGGTCGTGCCGCTGCTTGAGGCGGCGGCACTTGGCCCGGATCTCCATCATCGACATGTTCGGCGAGTCGTCGATGAACAGCGGCGCCTCGGCGACCTCGCCCATCCGGCGGGCCATCCGCGTCCAGTCGTCGTCGCTCATCAGGCCCGAGCGCATCGTGTGCAGCGCCACCCGCGCCTCGGCGGACAGCAGGCGCATGGTGATCTCGTTGCGCGACATCTCCAGCGAGAAGATGACCGTGGTCAACCCATGCTTGATCGCCGCGGATCGGGCGAAATCCAGGCCAAGAGTCGAGTTGTGCGTGGGGATCCATGTCCGCCCCGCCAGGTACATGTGATCGGCGTTGTCCACCTCCACGCAACGCACCGGCACCGATGCAACCGGACGGACGTCGACGATGTTGCGGTACGTCGTCTTGGTGTGGGTGTTGGTGTTCACACGGGCGTTCTTACGGACCAGCCGGAAGACCTTGTCGGATGGCGTGAACGTGATCACATAGCTGGTTGAGCCGGCTTCGGTGCGTCCCGGCACCGCCTCGGACGTCCAGGTCGCTTTGTATCCCAGGCTCAGGATCAGTTCCCAGGCGTCCTCTGCCAGGCGGCGGTTCGTGACCGCGAACCGGACTGTCCCGGCGTCGCTGATGTAGCCGTCGGTGTCCAGCAGCCCGGCCAGGAGCGCCCTGCGCTGCGCCTCAGACGCACGCAGGTATTCGCGCGGGATGTGCTTGTTGCCCAGCACACCCAGCTTCCTCAATCGGGCGTTCATGGTGCCGTGGTCGTCGCGACACTTCTGGCACTGGCGAAGCCCGCTGGACGGGCCGCCGCAGTCGGGGCACCTGGGCGGCTGCGAGGGGCCGTGTTCGGAATTCCCCGACCGGCCTCCGCATACCCTGCCGCAGGTGCGCACCTGCGCGGTCATGGGCGTGAACAGCTTTCCGCACACGATGCACGGTCGTTCGGCGATCGTCTCCGGCTCGGGCAGCAGCATCGCGTACATCAGCCCGCCGCGGTGCTCCACCCGGAGACCTTCTGCGGCGACATGGTCGGCGATCTCCGGATCACCCGTGGTGAACCGCGCGCTGCCGGAGTGGCCGTCTCCGAGCCAGACGCCCAGCGCGTACGGAGGGACCAGCAGGTCACGATCGGGCAGGTCCAACGGCTGGGCGTTGACGACAGTGTGATTGAGCCGCTTGTCCGCGGTGTCGCACCACAGCGTCGCGGCGATCTCCTCCGTTGTGCGCACCTCAGCGAACGTCTTCTGATTCCGGCACCCGTTGTAGCCGGACGCGGCCGCCTGAGCCGCTTCGCGGGACGCGTGCGTGTCGGTGAGCCACTGGTGCTGAGCGTCAGCCACGATCACGGTGCCGTCGCTGAACTCCACCTCGTAGCACGGGCGGTCGTACATCACTTCGGTGGCGGCCACCACGCGGGTCGGCTTACCATCCGCGCCGATCAGGTAGTCGCCGACCTCCACCTTCCCCATCGTGGTCCATCCGTCGGGCGTGGGCAGGGGCGTGTCGAGCGCGAGGGCCTTGCCGATCGCGGGGCGGGCGGCGACGACGATCATCTGCCCGGGGTGGAGGCCGTTGGTCAGGGCGTCGAGGTCCTGGAAGCCGGTCGGGACGCCGACCATCTGGCCGCCGCGGCTGCCGATGGCCTCGATCTCGTCCAGCGCCGACGGCATGATCTCCGACAGCGGGAGGTAGTCCTCGGACGTGCGGCGCTCGGTGACCTTGTAGATCTCGGCCTGCGCGCGGTCGACCAGGTCGTCGACCTCCTCGCCCTGGCCGCCGTACCCGTAGGAGACGATGCGGGTGCCGGCCTCGATGAGGCGGCGCAGGACGGCCTGCTCCCGGACGATCTTGGCGTAGTAGCCGGCGTTCGCGGCGGTGGGCACGATCGCGGTCAGCGTGTGCAGGTACGCGCCGCCGCCGACCCGGGCGACCTCGCCGCGCTTCTGCAACTCGTCGAAGACGGTCACCGAGTCGGCGGGCTCGCCCCGGCCGTACAGGTCGGTGATCACCTCGAAGACGATCTGGTGGGCGGGCCGGTAGAAGTCGTCGGCGCGCAGCACCTCGATGACGTCGGCGATGGCATCCTTGGACAGCAGCATGCCGCCCAGCACCGACTGCTCGGCCTCGATGTTGTGCGGCGGCGTCCGCTCGAACATCGACTCAGAGCCTCCCGGTCCCCCCGGGAAGTCGAGCACGCTCACCCTCACACCCCCAGCCCAGCGGTCACAGCATCCCCAACCCGGTGCGCAAGTCTCCCCAACCTCAGGGCCGGGCGGCAACTTGACCAGTGGACAACCCTGTGGACAACGTGTGCAGTCCGCTCCCGTGACATGTGAAAACCCTGGGGACGACCCTGTGGACAGTGATGTGACCGCACTGCGGAAGACCGCTCCCACCTGGGATTTCGATATCCACGGCCTGTGGAGGAAAGAAAGTCACGGGAGATTCGCGATACCGATCGAGCATGGCTGCGTAAGCCGCAAAATAGGCTTATGCCACTTACCTCCGGAACGGGACACGGCCGTGCCCACGACAGGGAGATCCTCAGGCTCGCGATCCCGGCGTTCGGGGCACTGGTGGCCGAGCCGCTCTTCCTGCTCACCGACTCCGTCATCGTCGGCCACCTCCCCGATCCTGCGCTCGGCGCTCTCGGCGTGGCCAGCGCGGCCCTGTCGGCTCTCGTCGGGCTGTGCGTGTTCCTCGCGTACGCCACCACGGCCGCCGTCGCGCGGAGGCTGGGGGCGGGGGACGTCAGGCAGGCGATGCGCCAGGGGATGGACGGCCTGTGGCTGGCCGCGATCATCGGCCTGGCCGTCAGCGTGGCGTGCTGGCCTCTTGCACCGTTTATCGTACACCTGTTCGGAGCCACGGGCCAGCTCGCCGCGCAGGCCGTCACCTATCTGCGCATCAGCCTCCTCGGCACCCCCGGGATGCTGCTGGTTCTCGCCGGCACCGGCGTCCTGCGCGGCCTTCAGGACACCCGCACGCCGCTGGCCGTGTCCGTCGGGTCGTTCGCGCTGAACGGGCTGCTCAACATCTGGTTCGTGCTCGGCCTCGGCTGGGGGATCGCCGGGTCGGCCTGGGGCACGGTCGTCGCGCAGTCCCTGGCCGCCGCGACCTACCTCGCGCTGGTCGTGCGTACCGCCCGCGCGCACGGCGCCTCGCTGCTGCCCGACCTCGCCGGGGTGCGGGCCGCCGGCGCCGCCGGGTTCGCCCTGGTCGTCCGTACGGCATGCCTGCAGGCCGTGCTGCTCGTCGCCACCTCGATCGCCACCCGGATGGGCGACGACCAGATCGGCGCGCACACGATCGCCGCCCGGATCTGGACGTTCCTCGCGTTCGCCCTCGACGCCATCGCGATCGCGGGGCAGGCCATCACGGGCCGCGCGCTGGGCGGGGGCGACACCGCGGGCACCCGGGCGGCCACCAGGCGCATGGTGATGTGGGGCGTCGGGTGCGGCGTCGTGTTCTGTGCGGCCGTCCTGCTCGCGCGCCCGCTGGTGCCGGCCCTGTTCGACGTGCGGGGCGAGGCGGCCGCCGAGCTGCTCGCCGTGCTGTGGCCGGTCGCGCTCCTGCAGCCGGTCGCGGGTGTCGTGTTCGTGCTCGACGGGGTCCTCATCGGGGCAGGCGACCAGCGCTACCTCGCCTGGGCGGGGCTGTGGACGACGCTGGCCTACCTGCCGTTCGCCGCCGTCGCGGGCACCCTGGTCGCCCTGTGGCTCGCGCTCGGCGCCTGGATGGCCGCCCGGCTCGTCACGCTCGCCCTCCGGGCGTACGGCACCGCCTGGATGGTCACCGGCGGGACGGCAGCCTGACTCACATGCGGCGGGCCTCCAGCACGCGCTGAAGGAACGCCTGAGTGCGTGGATGCTCCGGCGCGCTGAAGATCTGCTCGGGCGGGCCGCTCTCCAGCAGCACGCCGCCCTCCAGGAAGCACACGGTGTCGGCGATGTCGCGGGCGAAACCCATCTCGTGGGTGGCCAGGATCATCGTCATCCCGGTCTCCTTGAGCTCGCGGATCACCCCGAGAACCTCGGTGACCAGCGTGGGGTCGAGCGCCGAGGTGACCTCGTCGAGCAGGAGCAGGCGGGGGTTGGTCGCGACCGCTCGGATCACGGCGACCCGCTGCTGCTGGCCGCCGGACAGCCGGTCGGGGTACTCCCCCGCCTTGTCGGCCAGCCCGAACCGGTCGAGCAGCTCCCGTGCCCGCGCCTCGGCCTCCTCCGGCCGCACGCCGTGCACCTTGCGCGGCGCGAGCGTGATGTTGTCGAGCACGGTCATGTGCGGGAACAGGTTGTACGCCTGGAACACCATGCCGATGCGACGGCGCACGTCGTCCGCGTCGGCCCGCACGTCGGTGATCTCCACGCCGTCGAGGTGGATCGCGCCGTCGTCGATCGTCTCCAGCAGGTTGACGCAGCGCAGCAGCGTCGACTTGCCCGAGCCGGACGCCCCGATCAGGCAGACCACCTCGTGCGGGGCGACCTCCAGGTCTATCCCGCGCAGCACGCTCTGCCCGTGGTAGTGCTTCCAGACGCCCTCGATCGTCAGCAGACTCATGCCGTGCCGCCTCCCGTCTGGCGCCGGGCGGCCCGCGCGGCGAGATGGTCGGTGAACCGGGCCAGCGGCAACGTCAGCAGGATGAACAGCAGCGCGGCGACCAGGTAGGGCGTGAAGTTGAAGTCGAGGTCCTTGTGGATCTGCGCCTGCCGCAGCGCCTCCAGCGGGCCGAGCACGGAGACCAGCGCGGTGTCCTTCTGCAGCGAGACGAAGTCGTTGAGCAGCGGCGGGACCACCCTGCGGACGGCCTGCGGCAGCACCACGTAGCGCATGGTCTGCCCCTGCGTCAGCGCCAGCGACCGCGCCGCCGCCCGCTGACTGGGGTGCACCGACTCGATCCCCGCCCGGAACACCTCCGCGACGTACGCCCCGTAGGACAGCACGAGCGCGATGATGCCGAGCGTGACGGGGTCGCTCGGCGCACCCTGCAACTGGAGCGCGGGAATGCCGAACCCGACCAGATAGATCAGCAGGATGGTCGGGATGCCGCGGAAGACGTCGGTGTAGAGCACGGCCAGCGCGCGCAGCGGGAAGAACGCCGGCGCGCGCAGCCCGCGCACCAGCGCGACAAGGAGGCCCACCACCAGGATGAACACCTCGGCGATGAGGAACATCTCGATGTTCAGCAGGAAGCCGCGCAGCACGTCGGGCAGCGCGGCGACGAACGCCTTGGGGCTGAAGAAGAACTCCTGGACCCGCGGCCACCCCGGCGATGAGGTGATGCCGGCAATCAGGGCGACCACCACGACGATCGTGGACGCGGTGGCGACCGAGATCGACCGCCGCCCGCGGGCACGCAGCTCCGCCTCCCGGCGACGCTGCCGCTCGCTCTTCACCCACACGGGCGACTCGGCGTGCTCCGGCATCCCCGGTGACGCGGCGGCCTCCCCGTCGGTCACTTCAGCTCCGGGGCGCCCGCGGCGGCGGTCAGCCACTGGCTCTCGATCTGCGCCAGCTCACCGGACGACTTCAGCTCGCCGAGCGCCTTGTCGACGCAGCTCACCAGCGGGCTGCCCTTCTGGAACAGCAGGCCGAACTCCTCCGGCTCGCCGCTGTTCGCGGCGAACTGGCCGACGATTTTGGACTTCTCCACCTGGGCGGCGGTGACGTAGAAGGCCGTCGGCAGGTCGACGACGATGGCGTCGATCTGCTTGTTCTTCAGCGCGTTGACCGCGTCGACCTGCTGGTTGAACACGCTCGGGTCGTTGCTGGGCTGGATGACCGAGCGCACCGCCTCCAGTGCTGTCGTGCCGGCCTGGACGCCGATCTTGGCGTCCTTGAGCTCGGCGAGGCTCGTGGCGGAGGCGAACTTCGTGCCGTCGAGGGCCACCACGCCCTGCTTGACGGTGTAGTAGCCCTGGCTGAAGTCGACGGCCTTGGCCCGGCTGGGGGTGATGGAGATCTGGTTGATGTCGAAGTCGAACTGCTTGGGCCCGGGGGCGAACGACGAGTCGAACGGAACGACCGCCCAGGCGACCTCGTCCTTGGTGAAGCCCATCTTCCCGGCCACCGCGTAGGCGACCGCGCTCTCGAACCCCTGGCCGTTGGAGGGGTCGTCGTTCTTGAACCACGGCTCGTACGCCGGCTTGTCGGTGCCGATCGTGAGCTTGCCGGGGGTGGTGAGCTTCAGGCTCTCCTTCGCGCACGCGTTCGCGGCGGCGGAACCGGCCGGGCTCGCGGCGGCACTCGCGGTGGTGGAGGTGTCGTTCGCCGGAGCGCAGGCGGCGGCCGCCAGCACGAGGGCGCCGGACGCCAGCAGGAGAGTAGGACGGCGCATCACAGCCTCCGTTGAGGGGTCTTTCCACGAAATCCGCCGAAAACGGACGGCAAGATACTAGCGTTTCGTATAACCCTTGTTCACCTGAAGGGAATCAGCTTGTCGCCGGCGTCGGAAGAACGGCGAAGGGCCCCTCTCCGACGGACGGAGAAGGGCCCTCGACGGACTGCTACGGGTGTCAGCCCGCGACCACCTCGACGTCGAGGGTGGCGGCGACCTCCGGGTGCAGCCGGACGCTCACCTTGTGGGTGCCGACGCTCTTGATCGCGTTGCCGATCTCGATGCGACGGCGGTCGAGCTGCGGACCGCCGGCGGCCTTGACGGCCTCGGCGATGTCGCCGGTCGTGACCGAGCCGAACAGCCGGCCCGACTCGCCCGCGCGGGTCTTGAGCCGCACCTTGAGGGCGCCGAGCTGGCCGGCGACCTCCTTGGCGGAGCCCAGGTCGCGGATCTCGCGAGCGGCACGCGCCTTCTTCAGCGAGGCGATCTGCGACTCGGCGCCGCGGGTCCAGCGGATGGCGAAGCCACGGGGAATGAGGTAGTTGCGGCCGTAGCCGTCCTTGACCTCGACGACGTCGCCGGGAGCGCCGAGGCCGGAGACCTCAGTGGTGAGGATGAGCTTCATTTGTCCTGAGTCTCCTTTCTCAGCGCGCGGTGCTCGTGTACGGCAGCAGGGCCATCTCACGGGCGTTCTTGATAGCGGTCGCCACGTCGCGCTGGTGCTGGGTGCAGTTGCCCGTCACCCGGCGGGCACGGATCTTGCCGCGGTCGGAGATGAACTTCCGCAGCAGCCCCGTGTCCTTGTAGTCGACGTAGGAGATCTTGTCGTGGCAGAAAAGGCAAACCTTCTTCTTGGGCTTGCGGACTGCCGGCTTCGCCATCGTGGTGCTCCTCTCAGAGCCCCGCATGTCGCGGGAATGGTGCGCTCGGTTAGGTTTCGCTCGGTTGTGTTCACGGTGGTGGGACCGGAAGGCCCCGATGACCTAGAAGGGCGGTTCGTCGCTGAAGTCGCCGCCGAAGCCGCCACCGCCCTGCGGGGCGCCGAAGCCGCCGCCACCGCCGGAGCCGTAGCCCCCCTGCGGGGCGGGCGCCGCGGTCGCCCACGGGTCGTTGGCCGGGCCGCCTCCGAAGCCGCCGCCGCCACCGCCCTGGCGCGTGGTCTTGTTGACCTTCGCCGTGGCGTTGCGCAGCGAGGGGCCGACCTCGTCGACCTCGACCTCGTAGACCGTGCGCTTCTCGCCTTCCTTGGTCTCGTACGACCGTTGGCGCAGCCGTCCCTGCACGATCACCCGCATGCCGCGCTGGAGGCTCTCGGCGACGTTCTCCGCCGCCTGCCGCCAGACGTTGCAGGTGAGGAACAGGCCCTCGCCGTCCTTCCACTCGTTGGTCTGCCTGTCGAGGAACCGCGGAGTGGACGCGATGCGGAACCGGGCCACGGCCTGACCCGTCGGGGTGAAGCGCAGCTCCGGGTCGTCGACAAGATTGCCGACGATCGTGATCTGTGTGTCGCCTGCTGCCATCGGTCGCTTTCGCCTTCCTATCCCGTCAGCTGAGCCGTCAAGGGCTCAGAGTACGGCCCGGGCCCGACAAACCGCCGGGCTTCGGGTTCTGCCAGTGGAGCTCAGTGGAGCTCGGGGCGGATGACCTTGGTGCGGAGGATGCCCTCGTTCAGGTTGAGCTGACGGTCCAGCTCCTTCACGGTGGCGGGCTCGGCGGTCAGGTCGACCACGGCGTAGATGCCCTCGGACTTCTTGGCGATGTCGTAGGACAGGCGGCGACGGCCCCAGACGTCGACCTTCTCCACGGTGCCGCCGTCGTTGCGGACGACGGTGAGGAACTGGTCGAGCGACGGCTGCACGGTGCGCTCGTCGAGGGACGGGTCGAGAATGACCATCATCTCGTAGCGACGCATGTGTGATCCAACCTCCTCTGGACTCTTGCGGTCACGACGCCTTGCCGTGACAGGAGGACCCTGCGCCTCGCGCCGGGCGGCCATGCCCCCGGCCCTTATC
The DNA here is from genome assembly GCF_040644635.1 of Microbispora sp. NPDC046933. Taxonomy (NCBI): domain Bacteria; kingdom Bacillati; phylum Actinomycetota; class Actinomycetes; order Streptosporangiales; family Streptosporangiaceae; genus Microbispora; species Microbispora sp. NPDC046933. The sequence goes on from NZ_JBEYWW010000008.1 coordinate 112,159, forward strand.
AGACGCAGCCGAATAAGGCTACCAGCCACTTGGCCGTACCCGGCCCGGAGAGTGAAACTGGAGGTCGGAGAGGGGGTAGGCACGATGCGACACGCCATCGGCCGCAAGAAAAGGCACCCCGTTCATCTCACGCTGAACACGGACGGCAGGCCGCACCCGCGGGAGAACGCGATGACGATCGCGACGCTGGTGTGCGGCCTGGTGGCGTTCGTCACGGGCTTCATCGTGACAGCCCACATGATCGCGTCATGGGTGGGCGCGATCGGGTTCTGGGGCGGCCTGTACGCCCAGTTCGTCTCGTCGACCACCAGACAGCGATCGTTGATCATCGTGGGGATCGTGGGGTCGTTCGTCGGCGCCGCGCTGGGGATCGCGCACGGAGGCTTCCTCCCCCGCGGAGTCACCCTGCGCAGCTGAAGACCCGTGCAGCTGAAACCCCGGGCAGCTGACGACCCGTGCAGCGGAAGCCTGTGCGGCCGAGAAGCGCCGCTCAGCCGCCGATGTGCAGGTCCACGCCGAGCAGTACGAGGAACCAGAGGAAGACCGCGATCAGGGCCTGGGCGACCTGCTTGAGGAGAGTGGGAGTGATGTAGTCGTGGAGCCAGGCCACATAGAGGCCGACGAGGATGTAGATGAGAAGGATGAAGCTGCCTAAGCGATATCTCATGCTCGTCTCCTTGACGACGAAGTAGTATCGCGCGCGGGTTTCGGGGGCGCGTGCAACGCGACTGCCCTGGTTCGCGCTCTTGAAACAGCGTGTCCTCTTGAAACGCTCTTGGAGAGCGCCTAGAGTTCGCCCTCCGCGTCCGGCAGCCCCCTTACCAGCCAAGCGATGGAGGAACGGCATGGACAGCCACGACGGCGCCCGCCCGCGGATCGGGGCCCACGTCGACCAGGACGACCCGCTCGCGCACGCGGCGGCCCGCGACGCCGACGTGGTGCAGTTCTTCCTCGGCGACCCCCAGGGGTGGAAGGGCCCGGTGACACCCGCCACCGCCGACGCCCTGCGCGCCTCGGACGTGGACGTCTACGTGCACGCGCCGTACGTCATCAACGTGGCCACCGCGAACAACCGCATCCGCATCCCGAGCCGCAAGCTGCTCGACGCGCACCTCAAGGCGGCGGCGGCCATCGGCGCCAAGGGCCTGATCGTCCACGGCGGGCACGTCAACGCGGGCGACGACCCGCAGACCGGCTTCGACAACTGGCGCAAGGTCTTCGAGCGCACCGAGTGCCCGATCCCCGTGCTGATCGAGAACACGGCCGGCGGCGGCAACGCGATGGCGCGCAAGCTGGAGCGCATCGCCCGGCTGTGGGACGCGGTGACGGCGGGGGCTCCGGACCCCTCGGTCGTCGGCTTCTGTCTGGACACCTGTCACTTCCACGCGGGCGGCGAGGAGCTCGCCGGGCTCGTGGAGCGGGTGAAGGCGATCACCGGTCGCATCGACCTCGTGCACTGCAACGACTCGCGGGACGCGTTCGACTCCGGGGCCGACCGCCACGCCAACCTCGGCGCCGGGCAGATCGACCCCGAGGCGATCCTGGAGGTCTGCCGGACGGCCGGGGCGCCGATCGTGGTCGAGACGCCGTTCGAGGGCCAGGCCGACGACATCGCGTTCCTGCGCAAGCACCTGTAGACACTCGTCCACACCCTGTGGATAACTCTGCGGATTGAGAACCTCAGGAAGCGGGTACGGCTGCCTGAACGCCCCGCGCCGCCCTCACTTGCCGAGGCCTGCGTGTGGCGCGCCACAACTGCACGTACGACGTGACCGCCGCGGCCAGGAAGACCAGGTTGCGCACGACCAGCACGAGCGTCCCCGGCAGGGCCCCCGCCCAGCTGTAGTCCAGCTCCATCCAGGGATACATGATCCCCGTCAGCAGGGCGGCGACCATGACGAGCAGGGCGGCCGGCCGCTGCGTCGGGCCGGGCCGGTCGCGCCGCACCGACAGGATGACGGCGGCGACGCCGATCACCCAGACGAGGTACTGCGGCGACAGCACCCGGCTGGTGGCGACCAGGAAGAGCACGGTGGTGAGCGCGGCGTCGTAGTACGACCGCGGGCTCGGGGCCGCGCGCAGCCACCACAGCCCGACCAGCGCCAGCGCCACGGGTGTGGCGGCCACGCTCAGCAGGGTCGCGACGCCCACGCCGCCGCCGACGGCCTCCATCGCGCCGTGCTGGTAGGTGGTGTAGCCGTCCCACCAGCCGAGGGCCCGCGCGAGCGCGAACGGCGTGGCCGCCAGCGACTCGATCTGCAGGCCCCGCTTCTCCTGCGCGGTCAGGAAGTCCAGCGCGTGCGGCAGGATCAGGGCGGCCACGCCGCATCCCGCCACCGCGACGACGAGCGTGAGTGCCGACGTGGTCAGCAGTTCGCGCCACCGCCGCAGGCCGGCGAGCAGCGCGACCGGCCACACCTTGACGAGGAGCCCGACGCCGATGAGCGCCCCGCGCACCGCCGGGTTGGCCGACGTCGTCAGCGCGAGCACCGCCACGAGCGTGACCATGAGGTCGTAGCGGGAGACGAGCACCGGGCCGAGCAGGGCCGCGCCCAGGGTCCACGCCCACGGGCCCGCACGGCCCCCGCCGCGGCGTGGGCCCGAGAACCGCCACAGCAACAGCAGGATCGCCAGGTCGCACAGCAGCGCGAGCAGATAGAAGGCGACGTGGTAGCCCAGCGGCAGCAGGCGGGGGGCGAGCAGCGGCAGCGCCGCGAACGGCGGGTACTGCCACTTCTCGTCCCCGGCAGGGAACCGCCCCTCCATCAGGACGTCGGACCAGAGACGGTAGAGGGTGACGTCGTTCCTGAAGGACTCGCCGTGCCCGGTCGAGACGGTCTGGGTCGCGACGAGCAGGAGCGCCACCCGGGTCACCGTCCAGACCAGCAACAGGAGCCATGGTGGCCTCCGGCGCATCGCGTCTCCCCCGTTCGTCGCCCCTCTCAGGCGACGCTACGCGATGCCTCCGCTCGGACGGCTCCGGGCCGCGCCGCGACGGGCGCGAAATCCGATGTAAGTTTCAGGGGTTCACGCCGTCTCCGGCTGCTGCCGCACGCCCCTCGCGAGGAGCGAACGGCGCAGCACGAGACGGTCCTCGGCGTGGTCGAACACCCCGCCCGACGGGTCGTCGGCCTCCCCCTGGCGTACGACGTCGTGCTCGGGCCGCAGGATGTCGCGGACGACGAGCGCCATGAGGATGACGATGGTCAGCGCCCGGGCCCAGACCGACAGGAAGTACGGGTCGTCCCCGATGCCGAGGGAGGCCTGGTCGGGGTACTGGCTGACCAGGTAGAGCCAGATCGAGAAGAAGTACCAGCACTCGGCGACCTGCCAGGCGGCCAGCGCGCCCCACCTCGGCCTGGCCAGCACCGCGAACGGCACCAGCCACAGGACGTACTGCGGCGACCAGACCTTATTGGTGATCATGAAGGCGGCCAGCGCGAGGAAACACAGCTGCATCAGGCGCGGCCGGCGCGGCGCGGCGAGCGCCAGCACGGCGACGCCCAGCAGCAGCACCGCCAGGGCGGCCATGGCCATGGTGTTCAGCTTCTCGGGGTCGCCGAGAAAGGCCAGGAAACCGGGCCTTTCCATGCCGAACCACTGGGTCTTCTGGAAGAAGAACCACAGCCCGCCCCAGTCGGCGCCGCGCTCGCTGCTGAACGCGTAGAACCGCTTCCAGCCCTCGAAGTTGACCAGCATGATCGGCACGTTCACCAGCAGCCACGCGGCCGCGGCCGCCGCGACGGTCTTGAGGAACGGCACCCACTTCGCCGTACGCACCGTGAGCAGGAACAACGCGCCGAAGAACATCAGCGGGTAGAACTTCGTGGCCACGGCCAGCGCCAGCAGCACACCCGCGAGCCACGGCCGGTGGCGGGACCAGGCGAGCAGGCCGCCGAGTGCGAGAGCCCCCGCGGCCAGGTCCCAGTTGATGTACGCGCAGAGGATGACGGCCGGGCCGACGGCGTACCAGAGGGCGTCCCAGCGGCGGGCCGGGCCGGCCAGCGCCGCCGTCAGCAGCACGCCCGCGACCAGCGCGATTCCCATCAGGACCACGGTGACGTCGTAGAACACGACCCCGTCGCCGTGCGCGAGCCGGCGGGCGAACTCCATGATCCCGCCGATGCCGACCGGATATTCGACCGGGTAGTCGACGTAGGGGACCTTGCCCTCGTTGAGGTGCTCGGCCCAGAACAGCGGATAGATGTCGGTGTAGCAGAAGTTCGTGAACTGCCCGACACCGCCGTTCCAGGCTCCGCCGAACCGGCAGGGATACTTCCACAGGTATGCGAGAACGGCGCCGAGCCCCGCGAGAAGCCCGAGAGGCAGGTACGGCACCGCCCGCGCGGCGACCCCGGGCAGCGGGGCGGAGTTCGTGGTCCGGGTCGTCATGCTCGGTATTGCACCATTCAACACCTCGGATTGGCGACCCCGCGCACCGAAGGGGCCCGCGGCGGGAGTCGCCACGGGCCCCTTCGGGACATCGGATCGGCGGATCAGGCGCCGCGGCCGTTCCTGCCGTTGCCCGGCCCGGCCGGCAGGGCGGCCGGGCCGTCGTGGATGTTCATCGGGACGTCGCCACCTCCCGGGCCGCCGTCCTGGCCGCCCTGGCCCGGGTTGTCGCCGAAGCCGTCACCGCCGTCGCATCCCGGGCCGATGTCGTAGCAGCCGTCGTCGTCGGGGGAGTTGGTCGGGAAGTCGGTCGGGAACCCGCCGTCGTCCGGGGTCGGCGACGGAGTGGGCGTCGGGCTCGGCACCAGGTTCTCCGGAGAGCCCAGCCCGGCCTTCGGCGGGAACTGCTTGACCGGCTTGCCCGCGAGCGCCTCCATCATGAAGTTCCGCCAGATCGTGGTCGGGTAGGTCGCGCCCTCGATGCCGGCGCCGAGCGATATCTCACGGCCTTGTGAGTATCGGTTGTTCGGGCCGTACTTCTTGCTCTCCTTCCCTCCGGGGGTCTCCGGGCAGTTCGCGTCGATCGGCTGGACGATCTTGCCCGATTTGGTGACGCACTGCTCGCGGTACATGCCGACGGCGGTGGAGAGCTGCGGGGTGAAGCCGACGAACCACGCTTCCTTGTTGTCGTTGTTGGTGCCGGTCTTGCCGGCGGCCGGACGGCCGATGCCCCGGCCCGCCGCCGTACCCGACTTGAGCACCTCCTCCATGGCCGCCACGGAGTCGGCCGCCGCCTCGGGCGTGATCACCTGCTTCACTTCCCGCCGCTCGGGGAAGACGACCTCCGTGTCCTTCCTGACCTCCTTGACCACGTGGTAGTCGATGTGCTTGCCCTCGTTGGCGAAGATCGAGTAACCGGCGGCCTGCTCGACCGGGGTGACCCCGGCGCTGCCGATGGAGAACTGGTACTGGTGCTTCTTGATGTCGTCTTCCAGGCTCTTCTTGTCGAGCCCCGCCTCCTCCGCGATCTGCTTCACCGCGCTGAGCTGCCCGACCGTGCCGTTGTCCTCGTCCAGCTTGTACGCCATCGAGGCGAACGCCGTGTTGACCGAGTGCGCGGTGGCGTAGATCGCGTTGATGGCGGACGGGGTGCTGGAGTGGCTGTTGGCGAGGCCCTTCTCGAAGCCCGGCAGTTCCTTGGGCACGGTCTGGGTGCCCGGCAGGAAGCTGTTCAGGCTGTACCCGGCGTCCAGCCAGGCGGCCAGCACGTACGGCTTGAACGCCGAGGCGGCCTGCTTCCTGGAGTCGAACGGCTCGTTCCAGTTGTCGTTGACGTAGTCCTCTCCGCCGTAGAAGGCGAGCACCCGTCCCGTCGTGGGATCCACCGCGGCCAGACCGGCGTGGATCTCCTTCGGCAGACTGGCGGTGGTGCCGATGACCGCCTTCCTGGCGGCCTGCATCATCTTCTTGTCGAAGGTCGAAATGATTTTGTAGCCGCCGCTCCTGACCTGGTCGGGCGACAGGTTCATCCGGGTCTTCAGCTCCTGCATCACCTGGACGATCATGTAGCCCTTCAGACCGCCCAATTCGTTGCTGTTGCGCTCGGGGACGGTCTTGGGGAACTTGGCCGTGCTCGGCAGGTTGCCGTACTTGGCCGGGTCGAGCTTCGCCATGGCGTTGACGACGTCCTTGAACCGGCTCTGCAACCGCGGGGAGTCGGCGTCCAGCGCGGGCGTCTGGATGCGCGCGGCGAGGTAGGCGCCCTGCTCCGGAGTGAGCTGTTCGACGTGCTTCTTGAAGTACGCCTGCGCGGCGGCCTCGATGCCGTAGGCACGGCCGAAGGGCACCGTGTTGAGGTACTGCAGCAGGATCTTGCTCTTGCTCACCTTCTGGTCGAGCTTGACCGCGACGAAGATCTCCTTGATCTTTCGCTTGATCGACACTTCCTGGCTGAGGCCGTCGTAGTAGTTGCGGGCCATCTGCTGGGTGATGGTCGAGGCGCCCTGGAGCTGCTGGCCGGTCGCGGTCATCCAGACCGACCGCGCCATGCCGGGGATCGAGATGCCGCTGTCGGACCAGAAGGTGTTGTTCTCGATCGCGATGACGGCGTCCTGGACGTGCTTCGGCACCTTGTTGAGGTCGTCGAGGATGACGCGGGGGGTGCCGACCTTGCCGATCAGCGTCTTGCCGTCGTTGTAGTAGATGGCGCTGCCCTGGGCCACGGCTTCCGCCTGGGTCGCCTCCGGCAGCGGAGTGTTGGCGTAGGCCACCGCGATCATGCCGAAGGTGCCGGCGGCCAGCACGGTGAAGGCCGCCACGAGGATCTTCCAGCTCGGGAGGAAGCGCTTCCAGCCCGTACGGCGCGGCTTCTCGTCGTCCTCGTCGAAGTCGTCGAAGTCGCGCGGGTCCCGGGGGCCGCGCCCGCCGGGGCCTTCGGGACCACCCGGACCACCGGGACCGCCGGGACCCCCCGGACCGCGGCCACCCCGGCCCGGGGGCCTGCGGCGGCGACCACCGGTCTGGATCGCCTCGGTGCGCTGCCCGTCCGCGTCCCCGCGAACGTCGGGGCGGAAGCCGCCGGACGGCATGCCCATCGCCTGGGTGCGCTCGTCCGGGGAGGGAGCGCCGGGCCGGCCAGGACCGCCTTGACCCCCTTGACCACCTTGACCCCCTTGACCCGCCGGGCCGCCGGGGCCGGCCGCGTAACGGGGGTCACGGCCCGCCGGCGGGCGACCGCCGCCCATCGGTCCCCGGGGTCCCTGCTGCGGTCCTTGGGCGGGTCCCTGAGCCGGCCCCTGAGCCCGCCCCTGTGCCGGTCCCTGTGCCGGTCTCTGCGGCGGGCCGGGGGGCACCGCGTTCATGGCCGCCGTGTCCTCGAAGGCCGCCGCCTCTCTGCGGCGCTGCTCAGGTCCTCCCTGCCGGGCGGCCCGGGGCGGCTGTGGCGCCGGGCCCCTGCCGGGCTGTCGCGGCGGAGCGGGCTCGCCGTACTCGCCGTACTCGTCGGATTCCCGGGGCGAGCGACGACGGCGCCCAGGGCGGGATGATCCACCGGAGCCCGAGGCGTCCTCGGGACGGCCGGTCGGCTCCGGTCCATAGCTGCTGTAAGTCACGCGTCCTCGTCAGATGTTTCGGGGAATTGATCGACGTCGGCCGACAGGCCGGCGGGCGGTCCTCCTGGAGGTGGAGGTCGCCCTACAGAGAAGGGCCCGGGGGATCGGCTGTTCCGAGGACGAACGACACCGCCAGGTGGTTCCAGGAACAACCTTGGCAGACCTCCACCACGTAGACCCGGAATTCGCGGTATTCCCGGGCCATCGCGGTGAGCTCGGCCATACCTTTTGCCTGGCCGGCTACTCGTCCTAATTCGTCCCCATATACGTATGTGACGTTGGTCACGTTCTTTCGTTCGCATATAGGGCAGACGCGACTCGTCGGCTCTCCGTGGAACCGGGCCGCGCGCAGCAGGTATGGGTGGGCGTCGCACACGTCCCGCGCCCGCATGCGGCCGGCGCGGACGGACTGCACGGCCGCCCGCTTTGCGAGGCCGTAGTCCACGACCGACCGCTGTGACCACATGCGGCCAGATTACGACCCTTTGCTGAATCTTGCCCAACCGTTGACCCGTTGCCATCTATGACACCCCGACGTATCCTGCGGATGTATCGAGTCGATACATCGGTCGGACACAGGGGGTGGTTCCAGTGACGGGCTCTCGTGGAGGTGTGCTGGAGCTCGCCGTCCTGGGATCGCTGCACGAAACGCCCTTGCACGGATACGAGCTGCGCAAACGGCTCAACACGCTGCTCGGCATGTTCCGTGCGTTCTCCTACGGCTCGCTGTATCCCTGCCTCAGGGGTCTGCTCAACGAGGGCCTCATCGCCGAGGAGGAGCCCCCTGAGGACACGGTTCTCGGCCGCAGGTCGAAGATCGTGTACAAGATCACGGCGGAGGGTAAGGAGCGGTTGCAGGAGCTGCTCAGCCAGTCGGGCCCGTCCTCCTGGGAGGACGAGAGCTTCGGGATTCACTTCGCCTTCTTCCGGCATACGGAGGCGGAGGTGCGGCTGCGCATCCTGGAGGGCCGCCGCAGCCGTCTGGAGGAACGTCTCGACCGCGTCCGTGAGGCCCTCGCCCGCACGAGAGAGCGACTGGACAGCTACACGCTCGAACTCCAGCGCCATGGGCTGGAGTCGGTCGAGCGCGAGGTCCGCTGGCTGAACGAGCTGATCGACTCGGAACGGCGGAGCCGCTCGGCTCCCGGCGAGGGGGATCACCCCCCGGATCCCGCGCAAGCCGTACAGGAAGAGACCCAGAGGGCGGACACGCCCGAGGTAGATAGGTAAAGGAGCGAGTGCTATGGGTTCGGTGCGCGTAGCCATCGTCGGTGTGGGCAACTGCGCCGCATCGCTGGTGCAGGGCGTCCACTACTACAAGGACGCGGATCCGGGCAGCCGTGTGCCGGGCCTCATGCACGTGCGGTTCGGTGACTACCACGTCGGCGACGTGGAGTTCGTCGCGGCCTTCGACGTGGACGCCAAGAAGGTCGGCCGTGACCTCTCGGAGGCCATCGTGGCCTCCGAGAACAACACGATCAAGATCTGCGACGTGCCGCCGCTCGGCGTCACCGTGCAGCGTGGCCCGACCTTCGACGGGCTGGGCACGTACTACCGCGAGATCATCGAGGAGTCGGACGAGCAGCCGGTCGACGTCGTCCAGGCGCTGAAGGACGCCCGGGTCGACGTCCTGGTGTCCTACCTCCCGGTGGGCTCCGAGGAGGCCGACCGCTTCTACGCGCAGTGCGCGATCGACGCCAAGGTGGCCTTCGTCAACGCGCTGCCGGTCTTCATCGCCTCCGACCCCGAGTGGGCCGCGAAGTTCACCGAGGCCGGCGTCCCGATCGTGGGCGACGACATCAAGTCGCAGGTCGGCGCCACGATCACGCACCGCGTGCTGGCCAAGCTGTTCGAGGACCGCGGGGTCGAGCTGCTGCGCACCTACCAGCTCAACTTCGGCGGCAACATGGACTTCATGAACATGCTGGAGCGCACCCGCCTCCAGTCCAAGAAGATCTCCAAGACGCAGTCGGTCACGTCGCAGATCCCGCACGAGATGGCCAAGGCCGACGTCCACATCGGCCCGTCCGACCACGTGCCGTGGCTGGACGACCGCAAGTGGGCCTACGTCCGCCTGGAGGGCAGGTCGTTCGGCGACACCCCGCTCAACCTGGAGTACAAGCTCGAGGTCTGGGACTCGCCCAACTCGGCCGGCATCATCATCGACGCGGTCCGCGCGGCCAAGATCGCCCTCGACCGGGGCATCGGCGGCCCGCTCCTGTCGCCCTCGTCCTACTTCATGAAGTCGCCGCCGGAGCAGTACTCCGACGACGACGCCCGCGAGGCCGTCGAGAAGTTCATCCGCGGCGAGGTCGAGCGCTGACGCCCGTCGTCCACCGCGTGTCCCGCCCCGGCTCCGCTCGACGCGGACCGGGGCGGTTCTGTGTCCGCGCGTGTCTCAGCGGTTGCTGAGCGGGCGCGCGGCCGGCGGCAGGGCCGCGGGGTCGGCCACCGGCCAGGCCAGCGGGTCAGGCCCGAGCGCGACGAGCTGGGGCACCTGCAACCGGGCCCAGGGCGAGATGTCCAGTTCCCCGCTCATCACCTCGGCGGCGAAGCGCGTCCAGGGCTCCCACCGGACCTCGCCCACCTCCTCGGCGTTGGGCGCGGCCTCTTCCGTCACCACGGCCCGGTAGACCGGGCACAGCTCGTTCTCCACCATGCCGTTGTCCATCACGGCCCGGTAGGAGAAGCCCGGCAGGATCAGGTCGACGGACTCGACGGCCAGGCCCAGCTCGAATCCGAGGCGGCGGATCACCGCCGACGACAGCGGCTCGCCCGGCAGCGGGTGCCCGCAGCAGCTGTTGGTCCACGCGTCGGGCCAGGTCAGCTTCGAGCCCGCCCGCCGCGAGAGCAGCAGGCGGCCCCGGTGGTCGAAGACATAGCTGGAGAACGCCAGGTGCAGCGGAGTGTCGGCGCCGTGGACGGTGGACTTGGGAGCGGTGCCGATCGGGTTGCCCTCGCCGTCGACCAGCACGACATGTTCCTGTGAGGTCACTCTGCGAGAGTACGTGATCACCTTGATGCGGGTGAGACGTAGGGGGCTTTATCAGGGTTGATCCTGATGCCCCAGCTGTGATCGCCCGCGTAGGCTGTCGCCGTGTCCTATGTCTCCGATCTGCGGGTGGTCCTGCGGGGCCGAAACTTCCGGCGGCTTTTCGCCACGCGGCTCGTCTCGCAGTTCTCGGACGGGATCTTCCAGCTCGCCGTGGGCGGTTACGCGTTCTTCAGCCCGGACCGGCAGGCCAGCGCGACCGCGATCGCGGCGGGCCTCGCCGTGCTGCTCCTGCCGTACAGCGTCCTTGGGCCCTTCGTCGGGGTGTTCATCGACCGCTGGTCGAGGCGGCAGATCCTCGTCGTCGCGCCGTTCGTACGCGGGACGCTGCTGGTGCTGGCCGCCTGTCTCGTCGCGTCGGGGGCCCCCGACGCCGTCTTCTACGCGGCGGCGCTCGGCGTGCTCGCGGTCAACCGCTTCTTCCTGGCGGCTCTCGGCGCGTCCCTGCCGCACGTCGTGCCGGGCGAGCACCTGATGATGGGCAACGCGGTGACGCCCACCTCGGGCACAGTGCTGACGTTCGTCGGGATGGGCGCCGGCGTCGCGCTTCGCGCGGTCGCCGGATCGGACGACACGGGCGTCGCGGTGCTGCTGGCCTGCTCCGGCCTCGTCTTCGGGCTGAGCGCGCTGATCGCGCGGACGATGGAGCGCTCCCTGCTCGGCCCCGCCTACGATCCGGACCGCCCGCAGGCCCGCGAGGCCGTACGGCACGTGCTCACCGGCCTGGTGGACGGCGCGCGGCACCTCGCGCACCGGCGTGCGGCGGCGGCGGCCCTCGGCGGCATGGCGACCCACCGCCTCATGTTCGGCATCTCGACCGCGGCGGTGGTCATGCTCTACCGCTACAGCTTCACCTCGAACCCCGACGACGCGCTGAAGGGCATCACTCTCGTGCTGGGGGCCGTCGGCGTGGGGAGCTTCGCCGCGGTGCTGGTCACCCCGTGGGCCACCGACCGGTTCCGGATCGAGACCTGGGTCCCGATGATGCTGGTGACCTGCGGAGTCCTGGAGTTCGCGCTGTGCGCGACGTTCCACCAGTGGGCGTTCGTGGCCGCCGGACTCGTCATCGGCGTCGCGGGACAGAGCGTGAAGATCTGCGCGGACACCGTCGTGCAGCGCGACGTCGAGGACGCCTACCTCGGCCGCGCCTTCTCCGTGTACGACATGCTGTTCAACGGCATGACCGTCCTCGGCGCGGTGCTGGCGGCAGGGCTGCTGCCGCCCGACGGCAGGTCCTATCTCGCGCTCGCCGTGATCGGGATCGGCTACCTGCTGGGCGCGGGGGTGTACCGGCTGATCCTGCCCGCGGCCGTACGCAGACCGCCGGTCCCCGCCGCCGACTGACCGCATCAGGAGGACGTCTTGGCGTTCAAGACCTTCGAGGACTCACTACGTCCGCGACCGGCTCAGAGCGCCGCCGTAGCGGCGACCATGGCGCCGGTGATGCGGGCGACGTCCTGCGGCGTGCAGGCGTACGGCGGCATGGTGTAGATCAGGCGGCCGAAGGGCCGCAACCAGACGCCGTGCTCCATCACGATGTCCTGAATTTTCGCGACATCGACGGGCTGGTTGGCCTCGATCACCCCGATCGCGCCCAGCACCCGTACGTCCCGTACGCCCGGGGCGTCCGCGGCGGGGGCGAGGCCGTCGAGAAGGGCGGCCTCGATGCGCGCGACCTCCTCCCGCCAGGGCCGCTCGGCGAGCAGGTCGAGCGAGGCGCCGGCCACGGCGCAGGCGAGCGGATTGCCCATGTAGGTCGGGCCGTGCATGAGCACGCCGATGCGGTCGGCCACCCGCGCGGTGCACAGCGTGGCGGCGAGCGTCATGTATCCGCCGGTCAGCGCCTTGCCCACGCACATGATGTCCGGCCTGATCCCGGCGTGGTCGCAGCCGAACATCTCCCCCGTACGGCCGAAGCCGGTGGCGATCTCGTCGGCGATCAGCAGGATGCCGTGCTCGTCGGCCAGGTCGCGCAGCCGCCGCAGGTAGGCCGGGTGGTAGAACCGCATGCCGCCGGCGCCCTGCACCACCGGTTCCACGATGATCGCGGCGAGGTCGGCCGCGTGGGCCTCGACGGCCGCGGTCAGCTCCGCCAGGTACGCCTCGTCGGGGCCGGACCGCGTCATCGAGACCGGGGCCGGGACCGGGCGGCGGCCGTAGTCGTGCGGCGGAAGCGGCGCGAAGACGTGGGCCGGGAGCATGCCGGTGAACAGGTGGTGCATGCCGTTGACCGGATCGCAGACCGACATCGCGGCGAACGTGTCGCCGTGGTAGCCGCCGCGCACGGTCAGCAGCGTCGAGCGCCCGCTGTACTGGACCGCCATCTTGATCGCGACCTCGACCGCCACCGAGCCCGAGTCGGCGAGGAAGACGCGGTCGAGCCCGGTCATCCCGGCCAGCCGGTGCGCGAGCCGTACGGCGGGCTCGTGGGTGAGACCGCCGAACATGACGTGCGCCATCTCGTCGGCCTGGTCGCGCACGGCCTGGTTGAGCCGCGGGTGGTTGTATCCGTGGATCGCGGCCCACCAGGAGGCCATGCCGTCGATCAGCTCACGGCCGTCGCCGAGCGTGATCCGCACGCCGGCGGCCCGGCGGACGACGTGCGCGGGCACCCCCGGCGGCACGGCCGTGTACGGGTGCCAGACGTGCTCCCGGTCCAGCCGGAGGACCTCCCCGGTGTCCACCAGTGCCCCTCCCTGCGATCTTCGCCCCGTCGCGTCGCCAGAGCGGCACCTCGCCGCGTTGTCGCCCGGCCCACGAAAACAATTCGTGTCGGTCGCGGTACTACAGGTACTACAGGATCCCGTTGTCGTGAGCCCAGGCGAGCAGGGCCTCCCTGGCGGCCTCCTTGCCGATCATGCCCTGGTCCATGCGGATCTCCAGCATGTGCTTGTAGGCCCTGCCGACGACCGGGCCCGGCGGCACGCCGAGGATCTCCTGGATCTCGTTGCCGTCCAGCTCGGGCCGGATCTTGGCCAGCTCCTCCTCCTCGGCCAGCCTGGCGATGCGCTCCTCCAGCTGGTCGTAGGTGCGCGACAGGGCCTGGGCCTTGCGCTTGTTGCGGGTGGTGCAGTCGGCCCTGGTCAGCTTGTGCAGGCGTTCGAGCAGGTGTCCCCCGTCGCGGACGTAGCGGCGCACGGCGCTGTCGGTCCACTCCCCCGTCCCGTAGCCGTGGAAGCGCAGGTGCAGCTCCACGAGCCTGGACACGTCGGACACCACGTCCTTGGGGAACTTGAGCTCGGCGAGCCGCTTCTTGGCCATCTGCGCGCCGACCACCTCGTGGTGGTGGAACGACACCCGGCCGCCGGGCTCGTTGCGCCGGGTCTTCGGCTTGCCGATGTCGTGCAGCAGGGCCGCCCACCGCAGCACCCGGTCGGGGCCGGCCGTCTCCAGCCCGATGGCCTGCTCCAGCACGATCAGCGTGTGCTCGTAGACGTCCTTGTGCCGGTGGTGCTCGTCGATCTCCAGCCGCAGCCTGGGCAGCTCGGGCAGGACATGGGCGGCGAGCCCGGTATCCACCAGCAGCGCCAGCCCGGCCCTCGGGTGCGCGCCGAGGATCAGCTTGTCGAGCTCGTCGCGGATCCGCTCGGCCGAGACGATCTCGATGCGGCCGGACATCGCGGTCATGGCCTCGACGACCTCGGGGGCCACGGTGAACCCGAGCTGGCCCGCGAACCTGGCCGCCCGCAGCATCCGCAGCGGGTCGTCGTCGAACGACTGCTCGGGGCGGCCCGGCGTCCGCAGCGTCCTGGCGGCGAGATCCGGCAGCCCGCCGTACGGGTCGACGAACTCGTGGGTGGGCAGGCGGACGGCCATGGCGTTGACCGCGAAGTCGCGCCGGGCGAGGTCGCCGTCGAGCGAGTCGCCGTACATCACCTCGGGCTTGCGCGAGGCGGGGTCGTACGACTCGCTGCGGTAGGTGGTGATCTCCAGCAGCCACCCGCCCTTGCGCACGCCGACGGTGCCGAAGTCGATCCCGATCGTCCAGACGGCGTCCGCCCAGTCCTTGACGATCTCCAGCACCCGCTCGGGACGGGCGTCGGTGGTCAGGTCGAGGTCCTTGCCCGCACGGCCGAGGAGGACGTCGCGGACGGAGCCGCCGACCAGGGCCAGCTCGTGCCCCCGGGCCGAGAACAGCTCACCGAGCTCGTCGGCGACAGGGGCGATCCGGCGGAACAGTTCGTTCACGGCGCGCTGCTGGCTGTCGCTCAGATTTGAAACGGACAAGGCTGGGTAGGTCCTTCGGTCACGGAACAGAAACTCTCCCCCGACGGCCCAGGTGTTCGGGTGTCACCCAGGGGAGACACACCTAGCGATCACCAGGCCACGGACGGTTCGGGGGCGCTGGACGACGCAAGGAGCACAAGAGATGAAAGACGCTCTCGCGATTCACCGCTGGCTCCTCGCCCACCAGATCCACCATGAGATCGTACGTCTTCCGCGCCCGTTGACATGCTCGGACGAGCTTCCCGAGGTGCTGGGGGTCACTCCCGAGACGTGCCTGTGCGTGTCGCTGTTCGAGGTGTCGGCGCGCGGGCGGACACACGAGGTGGCCGTGGTGAGCGCGGTGAACTCCTGTCCCGGGCCGGCGGCGGTGGGCGCCGTCCTGCGCGCCCACAGGGTAACCCCCGCGTCCGCCTTCACCGTCAACTCGGCCACCGACTACGCGCACGGCCTGGTCTGCCCGCTGCTGCTGCCCGACGATCTGACCGTCCTGGTGGACCAGCGCCTGATGGAGCGCATCGATCCCGACGAGGTCGTCCACACCGCGACCGGCGAGCGCCGCACCGCTTTGCGAGTGCGCGCCATCCACCTGTTCGACCTGGTGGCGGCCAAGCCCGTCGACCTGACCGCCACCCACAGGAGGGGTCTCGCAAGCCTGGTGAGTCCTATGCGGACCGCGTAGCCAATAGCATTCTGGACGTGCGCCGTACCTCACCGCCGGCCGGCACATGATCCGTAAGGCCGCGCTGCTGACATTGCTGACCGCCCTGCTCGCCTCCCCCGCGGGCATGGCCGGTACGGCTGTCGCGGCACCCCCGGGTCGCGTCGCGGCCGCGGCTCCCGCCGATCCGCTCGTCGTGAGCGAGATCACGCCGGAGGTCGTGCGCGTCGGCGCCGCCCCCATAACCGTCTCGGGGACCGTCTCCGGCACGCCGGGGTCCTCCGTGCGGGTCGCCGTCCGTTACTCCCGGGGCCGGCCGTTCGCCTCCCGCGCCGAGATGGCGGCCTACCTGGCGGAGCAGGGGTACGCCACCACCAACTGGAGCACCAGAATCCAGGCCACTCCGCTCGACCAGTCGGGAAAGCTCCCTTTCCGGTTCACCGTGACCCCTGGGGAGCTGGGCATGCCCCGGCCGGGGGTCTATCCCTTCGAGATCGAGGTGACCGACGCGGCGACCGGGCAGCGGCTCGGGATCGAACGGACCTTCCTGACGTACGCCCCCAAGGGCGAGCAGATCCCCAAGATCAAGCTGGCCGTCGCCCTGCCGATCGTGGACCGGCCCCACCGCGCCGACGACGCGACGTTCATGGACGACGACCTGTCCGCCTCGCTCACGTCCGGTCGTCTCGCGTCGCTGCTCCAGACCGCGCAGGACACGGGCGGCGGGGTGACCTGGTTCGTGGACCCCGCCCTGCTCGACGACGTCCGCGCCCTGTCCTCCGGGACCAGGAGCGTGCGCGGCACGCGCAAGAACGCCGACCAGGCCGCGGGCCAGTGGCTGAACGGCCTGCGCAGCGCGCTGACGGACAAGACCGTCGTCGCCACGCCGTACGCCGACCCGGACGTGGCCGCGCTGGTCCACCACGGCCTCGACAAGCAGGCCGCGGCGTCCGTCCAGCGCGGGGCCGCCCTCGCGAGCGAACTGCTCGGCCGGGAGATCCGCGGCACCACCGCGTGGCCGGCCGGCGGCAAGATCGACCGTGACGCGGTGGACGAACTGGCGATGTCGGGCGTGACGTCCGTGCTGCTGTCGGGGGACGCGCTGCCGCCGCGGGCCACCGGGCAGAACACGGTGCAGGACCCGACGCAGAACGCGCAGCCCGTCCCCCCGCCCGCGCAGACCACTCCCGACGGGGCGGCCAGGCTCGACACCGTCGCGGACAAC
This sequence comes from Microbispora sp. NPDC046933, assembly GCF_040644635.1. NCBI lineage: Bacteria > Bacillati > Actinomycetota > Actinomycetes > Streptosporangiales > Streptosporangiaceae > Microbispora > Microbispora sp. NPDC046933. Next base: position 128,823 of record NZ_JBEYWW010000008.1, read on the forward strand.
CCGCTCACCGCGCTGCTGGCCGACCCCACGCTCAGCGAGGTCCTCGGCGGAAACGTGTCCGCCCCCGGCGCCGCGATGCTCGCGCGGCAGCGGTTCCTCGCCGAGACCGCGATGATCGCCTTCGAGCAGCAGACCTCGCAGACCGGGCAGAGTGGGCAGTTCGGACAACTCGGGCAGAATGGGCAGACGAGCCAGACCGGCCAGACCGGTCAGGGCGCGACGGCGAAGACGGCCGTCCGCACGGTGATCGCGGCTCCGGAGTCGCACCTGTGGACTCCCGACCCGGCGTTCGTCTCCGGCCTCCTCCAGGCCGCCTCCAGCGCCCCCTGGCTGCGCATGACCTCGCTCGACTCGGTCAAGCCCGGCCGGGCCGGCGTGCCGCGCGGCGACCTGACCTACACCGAGCACGACCGCCAGGCCGAACTGAGCCGCTCCTACCTCGCCACCGTACGCAAGCTGGAGCGCAAGGCCGACGCCGTGGCCACCGTCACCGAGGAGCACACGGACGTCTTCCACACGGCCATACTCCGGCTCTCCTCGGCCTCCTGGCGGGGCGACGGCAAGCGGGCGCTCTCCTTCGCCGGACAGGTGCAGAAGGCGATCGACGACCGGATCGACGACGTGTCCGTGCTCGACACCCCCCGCGCGGTCGCGGGAAGCAACGGCCAGGTCCCGGTCAGCGTGGCCAACAACCTGGACAAGGACATCCAGATAAAGATCCGGGTCACCTCGGGCAGCAAGTCGCGGCTCGCGATCGACGCCCCCGGAGGGGTCTACGTGACCCCCACGACCAGGATCCTCGCGGGGCGCAGCCAGCTCGTGAACGTACCGGTGATCGTGCGCAACGAGGGCGGCGACGCGAGCATCTCGGTGCAGCTCCTCACGGACGGGGACGAGAAGTACGGCAGCGCGGTGCGCGTCGTGGTGCGCGCGACGGGCTACACCGGCATCGCCCTCGTCATCGTGGGGGCGGCCGTGGTCATCATGCTGGCCGCCGTGGTGATGCGCATCCTGCGCCGCAGGTCGCGCAAGGCGTTCCCGTTCAACGGGCCGGAGAACGAGGACGGCCCGCCCGCCGGCCGGCCGGGAGCCGTCCCGGCCGAGCGCACCCAGTCGCCGTAGTCTGGGTCGCCGTAGTCTGGACCACCCTGAAGTCTGGGACCACTGGAGGAAGGCGGCCACGCGATTCCGGCCGTCGTGAACCGAAGGAAAACCATGAGCAGGATGCTGCGGGCCAGCGCGATCATGGCGGCCGGGACGATGGTCTCGCGGCTCACCGGCTTCGTCCGTACGGCGATGCTCGCCGCCGCCATCGGGACGTTCGACCTCGGCGACGCCTACAACGCGGCCTACATGATCCCCTACATCCTGCTCGACCTGCTGCTGCAGGGCGTGCTGAGCAGCGTGATCGTGCCGGTGATCGTACGGGCGCAGCAGCGCGACCCGGACGGGGGCCAGGCGTTCGAGCAGCGGCTGATGACGCTGGCGGTGGTGGTGCTGACGGCCGTCGCACTGCTCGGCGTGCTGCTGGCCCGGCCGATCATGGAGCTCTACACCGCCTCGAACTGGTCCGACGACAAGGTGGAGGTCGCCGCCACCCTGGCCAGGTTCATGCTGCCGCAGATCGCGTTCTTCGGGATCGGCTCGCTGGCCGGGGCGATCCTCAACACGCGGGACAGGTTCGCCGCCCCGATGTGGGCGCCGGTGCTGAACAACATCGTGGTCATGGGAGTCCTGGCCGCCTACTACGCCGTAGCGTCGTCGGACATCGACAAGGTGAGCGAGCGTGACCTCACGCTGCTCGGTCTCGGCACGACCGGCGGCATCGTGGCCCAGGCACTGGTGCTGATCATCGCGCTGCACCGGGCCGGGTTCCGGTTCCGCCCGCGCCTCGGGCTGCGCGGCACCGGGCTGGGCGAGGCGGCCAGGGCCGCCGTGTGGACGTTCGCCTACACCGGCATCACCCAGATCGGGTTCTGGGTCACCACCAAGCTCGCCACCGGCGCGGGAGAACGGTCCCCCGGCGCCGGCAACAGCGCGTGGTCGTACGCGTTCCAGCTCTTCCAGCTCCCGTACGGGATCATCGCGGTGTCGGTGATCACGGCGATGCTGCCGAGGATGAGCCGGTCGGTGACCGATGGCCGGCTGGACGAGGTGCGTACGGAGTTCGCCTCGGCGGTGCGGCTGGTCTCGTCCGTCATCGTCCCGGCGAGCCTGCTGCTGATGGTGCTCGGCCCTGCGGTCACCGCGATGATCTTCTCGTGGGGCCGCATGACGGCGGGCGACGCGATCTACATCGGCCACGTGCTGCAGGTGTTCGGCGTCGCGCTCGTGCCGTTCTCGATCTTCCAGCTCCTGCTGCGGGTCTTCTACAGCTTCGGCGACACCCGCACCCCGGCGATCATGGCGGCGGTGAACGTGGCCATCAACGCGACGCTCAGCCTGATCGCGTATTTCATGCTCCCCGACCGATACATCGTCATCGGGATGGGCTTCGCCTACCTGGTCACGTACGTCGTGCTGGCCGGGCTCGCGTGGGCGCTGGCGAGCCGGAAGATCGGCGGGCTCGACGGCCGGGAGATCAGCGGCGGCCTGGGCCGGATGTACGCGGCGGCGATCCCCGCCGCCGCGCTGGCGCTGGCGGTCCTGTGGCTGGCCAGGGAGGTCACCTCGATCACCGCGCTGAGCTCGGCCGTGGTGCTCGTGGTGGGCGGCGGCGCCGGGCTGCTGCTGTACATGCTGGCCGCGCACCGGCTGCGGGTGCCCGAGGTCCGTTCCATCATTGGACTTGTCGCAGGCCGGGTAGGACGGTAAGAGTCCTCAAGAACGACCGGCAACTGGAAGGTAACCCGAAAGTCCGATTCGGACGTCTTCGATCGGGAAGGCGGGCACAAGCGGCACGGCACTAGCATGGTGCGCCAGGGAGTGTTGAGACACCACCCAGGGAACGTCCCGTAGATCTTGCCCTACCGATGGATTCGGCCGGGCGGGCGACCGCGAGGCGGAGGAGGACCGGGCGGCGTGGCCGCGCGGGCCGATTCCGGCCCCGCGGATGCTCGTCTCCGGGGTCTCGCCGACCCGGCGGTGCTCCGCTCGGCGACCGCGGCAGGCAGGAGGTCTCAGGGGCGCGATCTGGAGTTTCGGACCGGCGAGCGGAAGCGGGAAGGCGTGGGCGGAACCACCCGGCATCGGCTGATGCATGCCGACGGGCCGCGGAGCGGGGCGGCCGCATGAGCATGTCCACGGTCGAACCGGGGACCCGGCTGGCGGGTCGCTTCCGCCTTGAGGACCGGGTCCACGAGTCCGGCGGCGCGACCCTGTGGAAGGCCCTGGACGAGATCCTCGCCCGCCCGGTCGCGGTCCACACGTTCACTCCCGATTTCCCCCGGGTCCAGGAGGTGGTCACCGCCGCCCGCCTGGCGAGCCGCCTGACCGACCCCCGCCTCACCCAGGTCTTCGACGCGGCCGACGAGGACGGCACGGCGTACGTCGTGAGCGAGTGGGTCAGCGGAGACTCGCTCCTCGACCTTCTGGAGAGCGGTCCCGTCGAGCCCGAGCGCGGCGCGGCCCTGGTCGCCGAGGCCGCAGAGGCCCTGGCGCACGCGCACGCGGCCGGGCTCACCCACCTGCACCTGACCCCCGGCCGTCTGGTCTGGACGAGCGGCGGCACGGTCAAGCTCCTCGGGCTCGCCGTCGACGCCGCGATCCTCGACCTGAGCAGCGAGGAGCCCGCCCGGGAGGACGCCGAGGGGCTGGGCCGCCTGCTCTACGCGGCACTGACCGGCCACTGGCCCGGCGACTCCGACTGCGGGCTGCCCCCCGCGCCCCTGGACGACGGCAAGATCTGCACACCCCGGCAGGTCACCGCCGGAGTCCCCGGCTATCTGGACGCCATCACCTGTCGTGCGCTGTTGCAGGAGCCGCGACGGGGGCAGCCGCCGCTGGCCACCCCGGCCGACGTGGCCGACGCGCTGGCCGAGGTGCCCCGCCCCGCGCCGGCCCCCGTCACCACCGCGCCCCCCGCGCTGAACCTGCACACCGAGGCGCCGGACGGCCTGGGCTCGTCCACGATGCCGCCGCGCATGCCGCATCCCATGACGATGGTCCCTCCGCCGCGACCGCAGACCGGCGCCGCGAGCAAGATCCTGCTGACCGTCATCGTCCTGCTCGTGATGGCGGCGGTCGGCGTCGGCGCCTGGACCGTGGGCAAGAACCTCGGCAACACCCCCCGGGTGACCCAGTCGGACGTCTCGCAGTCCCCCTCCCCCTCGCGCAAGCCGGTCACCGTCAAGCCGGTGAGCGCGACCGGGTTCGACCCCCTCGGTCCGGACCGTGCGGAGAAGCCGGAATTCGCCCCGCTCGCCATCGACGGCAAGCCGTCCACCGAGTGGCACACCGAGAGTTACAGCAGCGCCGACCTCGGACGGCTCAAGGACGGTGTCGGGCTCATCCTCGACATGGGCAAGCCGGTCCCCGTCGCCGACGTGGTCGTCTCCCTGGGCAACGCGGGCGGTGCGACCGTGCAGCTCAAGGTGGGCGACGCGGCGGAGCTGTCCTCGCTGAAGACCGTGGCGGAGAAGAAGGGCGCCTCGGGTTCCGTGACACTCACCCCGGAAAAGGCCACCACTGGTCAGTACGTTTTGATCTGGTTCACCCGACTTCCCCCCTCGGGCTCGCAGTATCGTGGCACTATCTACGAAGTAACGGTGCATTCCCCCGGATCGGCATAGCAGGGACTTGTGAATTCCCCACCAGACAATCCCCCGACGGCTGAGCACGCGCCTCGCGCGATGTCCGATGCCGATCTGCTGGCCCGCCACCTCGGCGGGGACCCTCACGCGTTCAGCGAGATCGTCAGGCGGCACCGCGACCGGATGTGGGCGGTCGCTCTGCGTACGCTCGGCGATCCCGACGAGGCCGCCGACGCGGTCCAGGACGCGTTCGTCTCGGCATACCGGAAGGCGGGCAGCTTCCGCGGCGAGGCGGCGGTCACGACATGGCTCCACCGAATCGTCGTCAACGCCTGCCTCGACCGCATGCGCCGCAAGTCGGTGCGCCCGGTGGCCGACGACGAGCTCATCGAGGCCGTGGAGCGCGAGGTTCCGGCCACCGACCAGGCGGGCGAGCGCGAGGTCTCCCTGGAGGTCACGGCGGCGCTCAAGCTGCTGCCGCCCGACCAGAGGGCGGCCCTCGTGCTGGTCGACATGATGGGGTACGGGGTGGACGACGCGGCGGCGGTGCTGGGCGTCCCGCCAGGCACCGTGAAGAGCCGCTGCGCGCGGGGCCGCGCGAAACTCGCCCCGATTCTTTCGCATCTGCGGAACCGATCCGACCTCACCCGCGTCTCATCCGGGAAGGGAGCAGAACTTCGTGACGGGTGACACGCACTACGACCTGGAGGTTCTCGCCGAACTGGCGGAGGGTCTCCTCGACGACACGATGGCCCGGCGGGTCCGCGAGCATCTCGCGGTCTGCGACCCCTGTGGGGAGAGCCTTGCCGACCTGGCCGCGGTTCGCGAGGTCCTGGCGGCGATGCCGGTGCCGGCGATGCCTCTGGGCGTCGCCAAGCGCATCGACCGGGCACTGGCCGCCGAGGCCCCGGACTGGGACCGCGTCCTGCGGGAGGCCCCATGGGACAGCGCTCCACGGGAGAGTGTCCCGTGGGAGAGCGCTCCGTGGGAGACGGTCGAGCCTCCGGTCGCGACCCCGGTGGGAACCACCGCGGAATCCATCGCGGCGACTCACGTGGAGCCGGAGCGCGAGCCCGCGCCGGCCACCCCGACGGCCACTCCACTGGGTGTCGTCGCCGACGACGGGACGATCGTGCCGGCCAGGCGCCGTTCCGGAACGCGTACGGCGGGCCGTAAGGCGTCCAGGCGGCGCGCGTGGGCGATGCCGGCCGTGGCCGCCGCCGCGGCGGCCGTCGTGATCGGGAGCGGCGGTCTCGCCACCGGCCTGCTCTCGTTCGGCGACTCGCCGTCCCAGCCGGTGGTGAGCCAGGGCGACCCGGGCCAGAGCCCGACCAACGTCCAGGCGTTGACCTACTCGACCTACGCCAGTGGCCACAACTACACCAGCCGGGAGCTGCGCGGGCCGCTGCTGGGTTACTTCGGCGTGGCGCCCGGCTCGGGCACCAACGACGACGAGGACCTGGACACCTGCGTCAAGCGGTTCTCGAACGAGCTCGACCGCACGCCGATCGGTGTCGACAAGGCCCTCTACAACGGCAACGAGGCCACCGTCATGGCGTTCTGGGAGGACAAGAGCATGAACGCCGTCCGGGTGGTCGTGGTGGACTCCGACTGCCGCAAGCTACGGCCCGAGGGTCTGGCCACCTGGAAGTGACCGCACGGCGCGAGCCGTACCATCAGCAGTGGCGAAGCCCCCCGCGACCTCCGGGGGGCTTCGCCGTATCGGGGACCGGCCCGGGAATGACCGGGGCCTAGGATCTGTTGACGGCACTGCACATCAACCGGGAGCGAAGAGGGCGGGTCCGTTGAGCGACGTTCGTAACGTGATCATCATCGGGTCGGGGCCGGCCGGCTACACGGCGGCCGTCTACACGGCGCGCGCGGACCTGAAGCCGCTCGTCTTCGAGGGGTCGGTCACCGCGGGCGGGGCGTTGATGAACACCACCGATGTGGAGAACTTCCCCGGGTTCCCCGACGGCATCATGGGCCCCGACCTGATGGACAACTTCCGCAAGCAGGCCGAGCGGTTCGGCGCCGAGCTGGTGGCCGACGACGTGGTCGAGGTGGACCTCGAGGCGAACCCGAAGGTCGTCAAGACCTACACCGACACCTACTACGCCAAGGCCGTGATCCTGGCCACCGGGTCGCGCTACCGCGAGCTCGGGCTGGAGAACGAGAAGCGGCTGTCGGGGCGGGGCGTGTCGTGGTGCGCCACCTGTGACGGGTTCTTCTTCCGCGACCAGGACATCGTGGTGGTCGGCGGCGGCGACACGGCGATGGAGGAGGCGATCTTCCTGACCCGGTTCGCGAAGTCGGTGACGGTGATCCACCGCCGCGACTCGCTGCGCGCCAGCAAGATCATGCAGGATCGGGCGTTCGCGAACGAGAAGATCCGCTTCGTCTGGGACAGCGAGATCGCCGACGTGCTCGGCGAGGAGCGTATCTCCGGTGTGCGGGTGCGCAACGTCAAGACCGGCGAGGAGTCCGACCTGCCGGTGGGCGGCCTGTTCATCGCGATCGGGCACGAGCCCCGCACCGACCTGGTCAAGGGTCAGGTCGATCTGGACGAGCAGGGGTACATCGAGGTGGAATCGCCCACGACGCGGACGAACATCGACGGGGTGTTCGCGGCCGGGGACGTCGTCGACCACATCTATCGCCAGGCGATCACGGCGGCCGGGACCGGGTGCGCGGCGGCGCTGGACGCCGAGCGCTGGCTGACGCTGAACGCCTGAGTCCCGACATCGGGAATGCGGGGACCGTCCCCGCGGTTGTCTGCACCGCCACACCACTCATGCAAGGGGAGAAATACCGTGGGCGCGATCAAGAGCGTGACGGACGCGAGCTTCGAGGCCGAGGTCCTCAAGAGCGACAAGCCGGTTCTGGTCGATTTCTGGGCCGAGTGGTGCGGTCCGTGCCGTCAGGTCGGGCCGATCCTCGAGGAGATCGCCGCCGAGCACGCCGACAAGCTGACCATCGTCAAGCTGAACATCGACGAGAACCCGGTCACGCCGCGGGACTTCGGTGTGCTCCAGATTCCGACGATGAACGTCTACAAGGGTGGAGAGGTCGTCAAGCAGATCATCGGCGCCAAGCCGAAGGCCATGCTGCTGCGCGAGCTCGACGGCGTCATCTGACGCTGTTTCCGCCGGCACCGTCCCAAGAGCCCCCCGTGCGTGCGGCGCGGGGGGCTCCTGTGTTCCCCGGTGCCGTACGGACCGCTGGAATCCCCTCAGACGGGCCGCAGAGCCCGCTCCGGGGACATCGACCCCAGCAGGCGCTCCAGTGCCACCTCGACGTCCTCACGCCACGACACGGCCGTCTTGAGCTCCAGCCGGAGCCGGGGGAAACGCAGATGCGGGCGCACGGTCTTGAACCCGACCGACAGCAGGTAGTCCGCGGGCAGCACGCAGCCGCCCGGCTGCTCCCACTTCAGGTCGCCGAACGCCTCGATCGCCCGTACGCCGCGGCGGGTCAGGTCCTTGGCGACGCCCTGCACGAGCATCCGGCCCAGCCCCCCGCCGGTGAACTCCGGCACGATGTGCGCGGTCATCAGCAGCACGGCGTCCGAGCTGACCGGGGACGTGGGGAACGCCACCGAGCGCGGGACGTACAACGGCGGGGCGTAGAGCACGAACCCGGCCGCGACGCCGTCGACGTAGGCGATCTTCCCGCAGCTCCCCCATTCGAGGAGGGTCGCCGAGATCCACGCCTCCTTCTCCAGGCCCGGGTCTCCCGCCTCCACGGCGCGCTCGCCGCTGACGGGGTCGAGCTCCCAGAACACGCACCGCCGGCACCGGCGCGGCAGGTCATCGAGATTGTCGAGGGTGACATTGACCAGCCGACGCGACACGTGATGCCCCAATCCCCGTCAGGAGTCCTGCCAGAAAAGCGCGCGAATACGGCGTCTCCAGCTCGCATCGTAACTCAGCGGAAGGGCGGGAGCGGGTGCGCCACAGCGGCCGCCGGCGACCGAAAAAGGGGTTGGCCGGGCCGAAACCAGTGGGGCAGGAATGCAAGAAAAGGGGCCCTTGATGGTCAATACCCTGTTGTGATCCGCGTGGCGCGTTACCGTACTCTGGTTTTCCTGGCTACGTGATCGGAGGTGGACCGTGGCACAAGAGCTTGATCACGGTCGGACGAACGCGGCCCACGGGTCGCGCATTGACGCCTACGTCGACAGGTACGCCGCCCGCGCCGCCGGGATGGTCGCCTCCGAGATCCGAGCTCTCTTCGCCGTCGCGTCGAGGCCCGAGGTGGTCTCGCTCGCCGGCGGCATGCCGTACGTCAACGCGCTCCCCCTCGACCTCGTCAGCGAGCTCGTCGCCGACCTGGTCACCTCGCGCGGCTCCGTGGCCCTGCAGTACGGCTCCGGGCAGGGCGACCCCGCCCTGCGCGAGCAGATCTGCGAGGTCATGCGCATGGAGGGCATCGAGGCGAACGCCGACGACGTGGTCGTCACGGTGGGCTCGCAGCAGGCGCTCGACCTGATCACCCGGATCTTCATCGACCCCGGCGACGTCGTGCTGGCCGAGGGGCCCTCGTACGTCGGAGCGCTTGGGACGTTCAGCGCCTACCAGGCCAAGGTCGTGCACATCGCCATGGACGACCAGGGCCTCATCCCCGAGGCCCTCGCGCAGACCATCTACGCGCTCCAGGCGGCCGGTAACCGGATCAAGTTCCTCTACACGATCCCGAACTTCCAGAACCCGGCCGGTGTGACGCTGAACGAGGTGCGCCGCCGCCAGGTGCTGGAGATCTGCCGCCGCGCCGGCGTCCTCGTCGTGGAGGACAACCCGTACGGCCTGCTCGGGTTCGACGGGGAACCGATGCGGGCGCTGCGGGCCGACGATCCCGAGGGCGTGGTGTATCTCGGCTCGTTCTCCAAGACCCTCGCCCCCGGCTTCCGCGTCGGCTGGGCCCTCGCCCCGCACGCCGTACGCGACAAGCTGATCCTGGCGATGGAGTCGGCGGTGCTGTCGCACTCGTCCTTCACCCAGCTCGCCGTCGGCCAGTATCTCGCCACCCAGCCGTGGCGCGAGCAGATCAAGTCGTTCCGTGAGCTGTACCGCGAGCGGCGAGACGCCCTCTTGGGCGCGCTCGAGGTGCTCATGCCGCCCGGCTGCACGTGGACCCGCCCCGCCGGCGGGTTCTTCGTCTGGGTGACCCTCCCCGAGGGACTCAACTCCAAGGCGATCCTCCCCCGTGCGGTCGCCGAGCGGGTCGCGTTCGTGCCCGGCACCGGCTTCTACTCCGACGGCGGCGGCTCGCGCAACATGCGGCTGTCGTTCTGCTATCCGGAGCCCGACCGGATCAAGGAGGGCGTGCGCCGCCTGGCGGGCGTGATCGAGCAGGAGCTCAGGCTGCGGGACACGTTCGGCACGGGCTCCACGCCGGGCCACGCCGGCGTCGACACCCCCGGCCCGGATCTCGCCTAGACGCGGTACGGCCGCTGCCCCTGCGACGGAGGAGCCGCCCGTGGCACCGCTCATGGGCGGCTCCGGCCGGACGTGCGACGCTTGCCCGGGACGGTGATGCGGCGACGCGACGGCGCGGGCGGGGCACTAGCCTGTTCAGGCTGGCCGTACTGACTTCTTGAGGCGAGAAAGGCCCTCTTCGTGAGCGAGCGAACGATGACCCAAGGATCGCCCCCCGCGCGTCCGCGGAGGGGGACGCGACCCGGGCCACGCGACACAGATCACCGCTGGACCGGAACCGCCGCCGCGGTGGAGCGCATCGGCGGTGAGGCGCCATGAGCGATCTGGGCCACGTGCTCATCCTCGCGGGAGGGCTCTCCTACGAGCGTGAGGTCTCCATCCGGTCGGGACGCCGCGTCGCGGAGGTGCTGCGGGCGGCCGGTGTGGACGTGGAGACACGCGACGCCGACGCCACCCTCGTGCCCGCCGTGCTGGCGGACCCGCCGGACGCGGTGTTCGTCACCCTGCACGGCGGCGCCGGAGAGGACGGCGCCATCCGGTCGGTGCTGGAACTGCTCGACGTGCCCTACGTCGGAGCGACGCCGGACGCCTGCCGGGTCGCCTTCGACAAGCCCACGGCGAAGGCGGTCGTCCGCTCCTGGGGGCTGAACACGCCCGACTCGGTGGCGCTGCCCAAGGAGACGTTCCACGATCTCGGCGCCACGGCTGTGCTCGCCCGCATCATCGATCGGCTCGGCCTGCCGCTCTTCGTCAAGCCCTCCCGCGGTGGTTCCGCGCTGGGTGCGTCCATCGTGCGCACGGCGGAGGAGCTACCCGCCGCGATGGTCGGGTGCTTCGCCTACGGCGACACCGCGCTCATCGAACGGTACGTCCAGGGCGTGGAGGTCGCGGTCTCCGTGGTGGATCTCGGCGACGGCCCGGTGGCCCTGCCGCCGGTGGAGATCGTGCCCGACCGGGGCGTCTACGACTACGCGGCCCGGTACACGGCCGGGCAGACGGAGTTCTTCGCCCCGGCCCGGCTCTCCCCCGAGGCCACCGAGGCGTGCGCGGGTATGGCGGTCGCCGCCCACACCGCGCTCGGCCTGCGGGACATCTCCCGCACCGATCTCATCGTCGACGCCAGCGGCAAGCCGTACTTCCTTGAGGTGAACGTGGCGCCCGGCATGACGGAGACCTCTTTGCTGCCGATGGCCGCGGAGGCAGCGGGCCGGGACCTCGGCACGCTGTGCAAGGGACTTCTGGAGCTCGCCGCCACCCGGGGCTGATCTCACCCCCGTTTCACGTGAAACACCCCCCTCCAGGCTTCCAGAGCCCTGCGTCGCCGCCTGGAGGGGCTGCCCCGGACTCGCGATCGATGATTCTGGAGTTATGGCGGCCTAGCGGGGTGTCCACGAGCCTTGGCCCGGTCGATCACTTCGCCGGAAGGAACCTCCGGTCCTTGCGAAGCCCGCTCCGCTCCACCCACGAAAATGCCTCCGCAAGCACGGAATTCCCACGGGGCCCGGGGCGGGCCTTCGCTCCGGTCCTCACTCCCGTCCGCTCCGCTCCCTCGCCCCCAGTGAACGCCGGCGCCAGGGCGGCGGGTATGTGATTGCCGATGCGGTCTTCGCCGAACGCCTCGAACCGCTCCTGCGGCGATCGTCGGTACACGGCGCAGCAGGAACGCCGGACGAGCATGTCACCACCACGCTGGCCCCAGAAGTGCTTCCTCCCGAACGCCGAGTTCCGTGTGGCTTCCCGAGAAGCAACTGAGTGCCGGCCGGAGCCGACAGAGGCGGGGTCCGATTATCGGGGCTCCGCCCGTGGCGACCTCGCTGGCAGAACCGGCAGACCCCGACCCGGCCGAGCCACCGGCCTTCTCCCGGCAAGGGCGTGAGCGCCAAGGGGTGCTCGACCTCGCCGGGCGAACCCGACGGGGGCGTAGGGAGTTTCTGACACATGCTGCCCGTCGCGAGCCTGGATCCACGTGGATGAATCGCAAGGCGGAGGAGGAGCCGATAACAGCGTTATCGGCGACGACGACAATGCAGCGTAGGCGCCGCCTGGGCCACGCGCAGCAGGACCGTGATTTGCCAGAAGGTCGGGATTGGCCTTGGTCTCGTCCGGCCACTCCAAGCGGCCTGTGGCGCTCACGCAGCTGCCGTCGAACGATCAGGATGCCGAACTCGGTCGCAGCGGGGCATCACATCGCCCCAGTGCCCCCGCGAGGAGGCATCTGGGCGCGATGTTTCACGTGAAACTGGCGCCAGGGCGCGTAGCTACCGCAGGCCCTGCGGTCACTCCGTCGTGATGCCTCTGCTGCGCATCGCGTGGGCCGCCTCCGGCGCCATCGTGTCGATGATGCGCTCCAGGTCGTCGATCGTGGAGAACTCCACGACGATGCGCCCCTTCCGGCTGCCGAGATCGACCTTCACCTTCGTCTCGAAGTGGTCCGAGAGCCGATCCGCCAGATCGCGCAGCGCCGGCGCGGTCGGCTTCTTCGCCCGGGGCTTGCGTGGAGCCGGCCCTGCGGTCGCCTCGCCCAGAGCCACGATCTCCTCGACGGTCCGGACCGACAGCCCCTCCGCCACGATCCGGCTCGCCAGCCGCTCCTGGGCGGCGGGGTCGTTCAGTGCCAGCAGCGCCCGCGCGTGCCCGGCGCTGATGATCCCGGCCGCCAGCCGGCGCTGCACCTCGGGAGGAAGGTTCAGCAATCGCAGGGTGTTGCTGATGTGCGAGCGTGACCGTCCGACCTTCCTGGCAAGCACCTCGTGGGTGGCCCCGAAGTCGTCCAGAAGCTGCTGGTAGGCCGCGGCCTCCTCCAGCGCGTTCAGCTGCTCCCGCTGGAGGTTCTCGATCAGCGCCTCACGGAGCATCTCGTCGTCCTGAGTGCTCCGGACGATCGCCGGGATGCGGTCGAGCCCGGCGATCTGCGAGGCGCGCCACCTCCGCTCCCCCATGATGAGCTCGAAGCGGCCGGCCTCCACGGCGCGGACGACGACCGGCTGCAGCAGGCCGACCTCCTTGATGGACGCCGCGAGCTCTTCGAGCCGGTCCTCGTCGAACACCTCCCGCGGCTGCCGGGGGTTCGGGGAGATGGAGTCGACCTCGATCTCCTGGAAGTAGGCGCCCTCCACGGGGCGCAGGCCCGCCATGTCCGCCCCCGGCGCGGCCGAGGGCGGGCCGACAGGCGGAGCGCTCGCCACGGACGCCGGATCGACGATCGGTCCCGTGGGGATCAGAGCCCCAAGACCCTTGCCCAGTCCCCGACGCTGCTGGCTCACCGCTGCTCCTTCATACCCGCACCCGCACAGAAGGCGGTGCCCAGCGACTCGGGGTCACTGGGCACCGGCACGCACACACCAGGAGAGAGTACCGCTGCGAAGCCTCGCCATGAGTCTCCGCGCATCCAGCCGTGCACAACCCACCCAGACGCCGGCCCAGGGCCGGACGTAAGGAGCGGAGCGGGCCGGAGCGAGGACCGCGGCGAAGGCCCAGCGGAGCGGGCTTCGCGAGGACCGGAGCTTCCGCCCGGCGCAGTGACGTCTCGGCGCAGTGACGTCTCGGCGCTGTCCCGTTCGAAGACCGTGACGGCCGAAGCGCTGCGGGCGAAACGGTGGGGGCTTCGCGAGAACCGGAGCTTCCCCCCGGCGCAGTGACGTCTCGGAGCTGTCACGAAAGCCGTGACGGCCGAAGCGCTGCGGGCGAAACGGAGCGGGCTTCGCGAAGGCCGGAGCTTCCGCCCGCCTGTCAGTGACGTTCCGCCCGCCACCTTCTCGCCCGCATGTTCTCGCCTGTCGGCCCGCCGTCGTCGACACGCCGTCCCCGCCCGCTCCATGCGAGCGCCCGCCTGCCGTACGGCAGGCGGCTCTCTTCAGGCGCCGGCGAGGGCCGCCGCCCGATAGGCGATCTCGCGGGCGGCGCCCATGTACGCCAGCGCCCCGCTCGATCCCGGGTCGTACGTCATGACCGACTGGCCGTAGCTGGGCGCCTCGGAGACGCGGACGCTCCTGGGGATGACGGCGTCGAGCACGGTGTCGCCGAAGTGGGAGCGCACCTCCTCGGCCACCTGGGAGGCGAGGCGGGTCCGGCCGTCGTACATCGTGAGCAGGATGGTCGAGACAGACAGCGTCTGGTTGAGGTGCGCGCGCACCAGTTCCACGTTCTGCAGAAGCTGGGTGAGCCCCTCCAGGGCGTAGTACTCGCACTGGATGGGAATCAGCACCTCCTGGGCCGCCGCCATGGCGTTCACGGTCAGCAGGCCCAGCGACGGCGGGCAGTCGATGAGGATGTAGTCGAACTCCATCGCGTCGAACGAGGCGAGCGCCCGCCGCAGACGGGTCTCCCGGCCGACCATCGGAACCAGCTCGATCTCCGCGCCCGCGAGGTCGAGGGTGGCGGGAGCGCAGTACAGGTTCGGCATGTCGGGGACCGGCTTCACGATCTGCGACAGCGGCATGTCGTCCACGAGGACCTGATACACCGACGGCATCCCCGACCGGTGTTCCGTCGCCAGCGCCGTGGACGCGTTGCCCTGCGGGTCGAGATCGACCACGAGAACGCGCTGATCGTGCATGGACAGCGCCGCCGCGAGGTTGACGGCCGTGGTGGTCTTCCCCACGCCGCCCTTCTGGTTGGCCACCGTCATCACGCGACACCGGGAAGGCCGGGGCCAGGCCCCCTCGTCGCGCGTCGAGTAACCGACGGAAGGCGCAGCCGCCTGCGGGGGCGCGGCGGCTGTTTCACGTGAAACCACAGAACTCAGTGCCTCTCGTACCAGCGGCGAATCGCCAGAGTTAAGGGGGGTCTGGGACACGGTCGTCGTCCTTTCGACCGGCGAGACAGGGGGACGAGGCCAGCCCACCCCGGAGGACCGGCCTGCTGTCGCGATCTCCCAGCGTAGGGGGAGCCGAGTCTCCGGCCAACCCAGGCCCGCTGTCACACCGCCTGATCCGGCGTCCGCCACCGGCTCACCTCTTTCGTCGCCTCCGCGTGTCCGCTCGCGGAGACCGTCCGGCGACGACGCGAACGAGGGTCGCGGGCGGCTCGACCTTACCGTGCCCGACTGTGACCAGCTCGACGTGCCTCACCCCGAACGCCTCCAGCTGAGGACGGGCCGCGTCCAGTTCCTCCTGTGCCCGCTCCCCCTTCATCGCGAGCAACTCCCCGCCCTCGTGCAGCAGCGGCATCGACCACGACAACAGACGGTCGAGTGGCGCGACCGCCCGCGCCGTCGCCACGTCGAAGACGCGCTTACGGGCGAGCTCCTCGGCCCGCCCGCGCAGCACCTCGACGTTGTCCAGCTTGAGCGCCTCGACGCACTCGGAGAGGAACACGGTGCGGCGCAGCAGCGGCTCCAGCAGCGTCACGGTCACATCGGGGCGGACGATGGCGAGCACGAGGCCGGGCAGGCCCGCGCCCGAGCCGATGTCGACCAGAGTCGAGTCCGGCGGGACCGCCTCCTCCACGACCGCACAGTTCAGTAGGTGCCGGTCCCAGATGCGGGGCACCTCGCGCGGCCCCAGCAGTCCCCGCACCACGCCCGGCCCGGCGAGCAACTCGGCGAACACCCGGGCCCGCTCCAACGCCTCATCGGTGAAGATCTCCCGCGCCACCGGGGGCGCCTCGGGCAGCTCGTTGCTCTCCGTCATCACTCACTCATCCAGGAACGCTCTCGGCCAAGGGTAACCGTCCTTTCCCTTCGGCGACGGCCGGCCGTACATCCGGCGACCGCCGGCCGTGCGGACCCGGCCGAAGGGGCAGGGCGAGGAAGGGACGTACAGGACGGAAAAGCCGCCGGTCCCGGGTGTCGGGACCGGCGGCTTCCCCGCGTCGGAACTGTGAAAAGCGGTGTCGGAACTAAGGAAGGCGTCAGGCGGGCAGGACCACCACGAAGCGGCGGGGTTCCTCGCCCTCGGACTCGCTGCGCAGGCCCGCCGCGGCGACCGCATCGTGAACGATCTTGCGCTCGAACGGCGTCATCGGCTTGAGCGCCTTCGGCTCGCCGGTGCGCTTGACGTCGTCGGCCGCCGCGGCGCCCACCTTGGTGAGTTCGGCGCGGCGCCGCTCCCGATAACCGCCCACGTCGAGCATGAGCCGCGAACGCTCCCCCGTCTGCCGGTGCACGGCCAGGCGCGTCAGCTCCTGCAGCGCCTCCAGCACCTCCCCGCCGGGACCCACGAGCTCGTCGCCCTTGACGCCCACGATCGAGACCACGGCGCGGTCTCCCTCGACGTCCATGTCGATGTCGCCATCGAGGTCGGCGATGTCGAGCAGGCCCTCCAGGTAGTCCGCCGCGATCTCGCCCTCCTGTTCCAGGGCTTCGATGTCGGGAGCAGGCTTGAGGGTCTCCCCAGCTTCGGTCACGTCCGGACTCTCCTTCTCCTACGACTTCTTGCTGCCGGTGCGCTTGCTGCGAGGCTGGCGCGTCGGCTGCTGACGGACGATCTTGGGGGCGGGTTCGGGCTCAGGCTGCGCCGCCGCCTTGGGCTTTCCCACCAGCTTGGTGAAGATGCCGTTCGTCGGCTCGGGAGTGGTGACGTTGCCCTTCTCGTCCACGACCGGCATGGGGTGACGGCTGTAGAACCAGTGCTGCTGGCCGAGCGTCCACAGGTTGGTGGTCACCCAGTACAGGATCAGGCCGAGCTGGAAGTTCAGGCTGAAGACGGCGAACAGCGGCGAGATGTACATCAGGATCTTCTGCTGCTGCGCCATGGGGTTGTCCGGCATCTGCGCCATCGAGCGCTTCACGCTCTGCCGGACGGTGAGGAACGTGGTGCACGAGCTGATGGCCACGAAGAAGGCGAGCACGATCTTCGTGATCAGCGGGTCGGCGCCGAACTTCTCGATGTCCGCCGCGCTCGTGAAGAAGGTCGCCGGCAGAGGAGCGCCGAAGATGTGCGCCTCCCGGGCGCTCTCCACGAGATCCTTGGTCATCCCGAACACGGCCCGGTCCTCGGCGATGGCCCGCAGCACGGTGAACATCGAGATGAAGATCGGGAACTGCGCGACGATCGGGAGGCAGCCTCCCAGCGGGTTGGCTCCCGCCTCCTGATACAGCCGCATGACCTCCTGGTTCATGCGCTGCTTGTCGTTCTTGTACTTCTTACGCAGGTCCTGGACCTTGGGCGCGAGCTCCTGCATCTTGCGCGACGAGCGCATCTGCTTCATGAAGAGCGGGAAGATCAGCAGACGCATCAGCACGGTCAGCGTGATGATGGTCAGCGCCCAGTTGAGACCGCTGCTTGAGGGGATGAATGTGCCGTATCCGGCGTGGATGTGGGTGATCACCCAGGCCACCGCCGTATACAGCCAGTTCAGGAATGGCAGCTCCACCGAGCTAGCTCCCTTGCGTTTCGTCGTGAGACCGGACTCGGCGTGGGGGCACCGGGTCGAAACCTCCAGGATGGAACGGGTGACACCGTCCGATACGCCTGACGGTCAGCCATACCCCGCGCGCCGCTCCATGAACGGCGACGGCTTCCAGGCCGTAGGCGCTACAGGACGGTTCGAACCGGCACCTCGGCCCCAGCATGGGGCTGATGAAGGCGCGGTAGAACCGGATGAGCGCGAGCAGCACGCGGGCGACCGGCCCGGTCGCGGGCCGGTCGGCCTCCCCGGGCACCACGGCCGGGGTCGGTTGCTGCGCTGTCATGACCGTCCATCCGTCGGGGTCCGGGAATCGGACCCGCGCCGCCGGAGTAAACGACTCAGCGCGACGTCGAGTTCGGCGGCCAGGTGCTCGCTACGCGCGGACGCGGCCGGTGGATTGGCGCGTACCACCAGAAGGCTACCTCTCGGCAGCAGCGGCAGGCGGCTCCGCACGAGGTGTCTCAACCTGCGCCTGACCTGGTTACGCACCACGGCGCCACCGACCGCCTTGCTCACGACGAAGCCGACCAGCGGTGGCTCGTCGGCGTCGCGCAGGTTCAGGTGTGCGACCAGGGTGGGACGCCCGGCGCGCCGCCCACGGCGAATCGCGTCGGCGAACTCGTCACCCCGCCGCATGCGGGACGCGGACGGCAGCACCGGGCCTTCCTCGACGTACGGCCGCCCGCTCCGCTCGGCACGGGCGGGCGGCGTCTGATTGTCAGACCGTCAGCTCGGCGCGGCCCTTGCGGCGGCGCGCGGCCAGGATGGCGCGGCCGGCCCGGGTGCGCATGCGCAGCCGGAAGCCGTGGGTCTTCGCGCGGCGACGGTTGTTCGGCTGGTAAGTACGCTTGCTCACGGGTGGGCTCCAGGCTTCAAGTACGTCCGCGGCGTTCCGCGGGCGCGGTACATTCCAAGGTCACGGCTCGTCAGATGCGCGGGCATGCGAAATAGCCGTCGCGTGATTAGCCGACCGGGACACGTTACGGGCCCACCATACGTCAGGTCAAACCGGCGCCCGTGACGCCAAGCGAGTACGGCGAGCGACCATGGCCCGTTAGGCTGTGGACAACGCCTTGAACGCAGGTTGCGCACACCGCTACTGTCGGCCGTCCGGCCCTTCCCCCTATCAGCGTGAATGTGCCCGGGGAGGACGCGCGGGCTGTGCACATCATGTGGATCATATGTGGATGGCATCCGGACGAGGGCCGGTGCCGCGAGGCGTCAGGACTGACACGACACGGATCGCGGCGGGCGAGCGGGGCCGCGCAACGGGAGGAGGGGCCGAGCCATGGAAGGCGTCGATCTCAACGCTGTATGGGCTCGGGCGCTCAGGACCCTGCTCGATGAGGGCGTCTCGGGGCAGCAGCGCGCGTTTCTGCAGATGACGCAGCCCTCCGGCCTCATCAACGACACGATTCTCCTGGCGGCGCCCAACGACTTCGCCAAGGAGGTCATCGAGGTGCGGCTGCGCCCGCTGATCGTGCACGCGTTGTCGCAGGAGCTCGGCAGGCCCGTACGGATCGCCGTGATGGTGGATCCCGGCGCCGGCCTGCAGGCCGCCTCCGACCCCGCCCCCGCGTCCCCGGCCGACCATCGTCCACAGCCGCCGTCCACAGATTATCCACAGGCCCGCCCCCAGGCTCCACGCTTCCCCTTAGGCGAGGACGGCCCGATCCGGCGCGAGGCCGAGCCGCAGGCGCCGCATTATCCACAGGGCCAGCAGTATCCACAGCCTCCCCAGCACATGTCCCCGCCGGACCGCCCGCAACGGCCCGGCGGCTACTCCCCCGAGCCCCCCGCGGCGCCCAAGCCCGAGCCGATGCCGGGGCCCGGCCCCGTGTCCGGCCCCGTGTCCAGCCCTGTGTCCGGGCCGGTGCCCGGCTCCGGGCAGAACCGCTGGGAGGCCCGCGGCGGCCGCGCCTCCGGCGAGCCGGCCCGGCTGAACGCCAAGTACACGTTCGAGACGTTCGTCATCGGCGCCAGCAACCGCTTCGCGCACGCCGCCGCCGTCGCGGTCGCCGAGGCCCCGGCCAAGGCGTACAACCCGCTGTTCATCTACGGCGACTCCGGGCTGGGGAAGACCCACCTGCTGCACGCGATCGGCCACTACGCGCAGAGCCTGTACGACGGCGCCCGGGTGCGGTACGTGAGCTCCGAGGAGTTCACCAACGACTTCATCAACTCCATCCGCGACCACAAGGCCGACGGGTTCCGCTCCCGCTTCCGGGCTGTGGACATCCTCCTCGTGGACGACATCCAGTTCCTCGAGGGCAAGGAGCAGACGCAGGAGGAGTTCTTCCACACCTTCAACACCCTCCACAACGCCAGCAAGCAGATCGTCATCTCCAGCGACCGGGCGCCGAAGCAGCTCGTGACGCTGGAGGACCGGCTGCGCAACCGGTTCGAGTGGGGGCTGATCACCGATGTCCAGCCGCCCGAGCTGGAGACCCGCATCGCGATCCTGCGCAAGAAGGCGATCCAGGAGGGCCTGGCCGCGCCGCCCGACGTGCTGGAGTACATCGCCAGCCGCATCGCGACCAACATCCGCGAGCTCGAGGGCGCGCTGATCCGGGTCACCGCGTTCGCCAGCCTCAACCGGCAGTCTGTGGACATCCAGCTCGCCGAGATCGTCCTCAAGGACCTCATCAGCGAGGACGCGAGCCCGGAGATCACCATCTCCCTCATCATGTCCACAACCGCCGAATACTTCGGCGTCTCGCTCGACGACCTGTGTGGAAGCTCACGCTCACGCGCCCTGGTCACCGCCCGCCAGATCGCCATGTATCTGGCCCGTGAGCTCACCGACCTGTCCCTGCCCAAGATCGGCCAGCAGTTCGGCGGGCGCGACCACACGACCGTGATGCACGCGGAGCGTAAGATCCGGTCGCTCATGGCCGAGCGGCGCTCGATGTACAACCAGGTCAACGAGCTGACGACACGGATCAAGCAGCGCGCTCGCAACGCTTAGTACACAGCTGTGGATAAGTCTGTGGATCAAAAATTCCGCCCTCGGCGGCGGCTCCGTGCGTTACCCCCACCCTCTCCGGCCCGCCAACGCGCCGTCCCCACTTGGGGACAACTTTGGGGAGAACCTGGGGATGGTTTGGGGAATACCCGTGGACGAGCTGGGGACGCCCTGTGCGTACTCGTCACACACAGCTCAGCTGTCCCTTTTACCCCGTGGACAACCGGTGGAAACCTCGTGGATTACTCGTGGACAGAGGGCCCTTCACCTGGGGACCGGGTGTGGGGACAGCGGGACCACCCACAGTCCACAGGGGGTCCGTCCACGTTTCCCCCACACCGGCAGTGGATGAATCAGCTCCACTGAGCTGCGAAAATGCTCGACATCCACATATCCACACTGCCTAATGAGACGACTTGTATCTCTCTCCCTAAGGAACTCAAGAACCATAGAAGGGGTTCTGGAGGCACGCAGGTGCGGGAGAGTGAAGACTTGACGAAGCAGCGACACCCAGGAGGCTGATCCACGTGATGTTCCGGATCGATCGCGACGTGCTCGCCGAGGCCGTGGCGTGGACGGCACGGAGCCTTCCGGCCCGTCCCTCGGTGCCGGTGCTGGCCGGCATGCGGCTGGAGGTGACCGACGACCAGCGGCTGAAGCTCTCCGGCTTCGACTACGAGGTCTCCGCCGAGGTGACCCTCGACGTGCAGACCGGGGAGCCGGGCGTGGTGCTCGTCTCCGGCAAGCTCCTCGCCGAGATCACCCGCGCGCTCCCCGCACAGCCAGTCGAACTCGTTGTGGACGGAGCGAAGGCCGTCGTCACCTGCGGCAGCGCCCGGTTCACACTTCTCACCATGCCTGTGGAGGACTACCCCTCCCTTCCGGCCATGCCCCCCGCCGCCGGACGGGTCGGCAGCGACGTGTTCGCCTCCGCCGTCGGCCAGGTGGCCGTCGCCGCGGGCAAGGACGACACCCTCCCGATGCTCACCGGCGTACGGATGGAGATCGAGGGCGACACCGTGACCCTCGCCGCCACCGACCGCTACCGCCTCGCCGTACGCGAGCTGAAGTGGCAGCCCGAGCAGCCCGACTTCCAGGCCGTGGCGATGATCCCCGGCCGTACGCTGGCGGACACGGCCAAGGCGCTCGGCGGCTCCGGCGCCGAGGTCGAGATCGCGCTGAGCTCGGCCGGCGGCACCGGCGAGGGCATGATCGGGTTCTCCAGCTCCGGACGGCGGACGACGACCCGGCTGCTCGACCCCGAGTTCCCCAAGTACCGCTCGCTGCTGCCCACCGAGTTCTCCGCGCGCGCCGACCTGTCCACAGCCTCGTTCGTGGAGGCCGTCAAGCGCGTCGCGCTCGTCGCCGAGCGCAACACCCCCGTACGGCTGGCCTTCCGCGGCGGAGAGGTCGTCCTGGAGGCCGGCAGCGGCGACGAGGCGCAGGCCGTGGAGGCGCTGCCGGTCGAGTTCGACGGCGACGAGATCAACATCGCCTTCAACCACCAGTTCCTGCTGGAGGGCCTGGGGGCGATCGACTCCGACGTCGCGCGGCTCCAGTTCACCACGCCGACCAAGCCCGCCATCCTCACCGGGGGCAAGCCTGTGGACGACGGAGCGACCGAGGACTACCGCTACCTCATCATGCCCATCCGCCTGTCCAGCTGACCCGGCAAGAACACCCCGGGCGTACGATCTCCTGCGGGCATGGACCTCTGATGCATGGGTACGCGTGCCTCGGTGGACGACGCAGAGGTTGAGGGGTGGCTCAGATGCAGATCGGCATGATCGGGCTCGGCAAGATGGGCGGGAACATGGCCGAGCGGCTGCGGCGCGGCGGCCACGAGGTCGTCGGCTACGACCGCGATCCCTCCGTCAGCGACGTCGGCAGCCTGAAGGACCTCGTCGAGAGGCTTCAGGCGCCGCGCGCGGTCTGGGTCATGGTCCCCGCCGGGGCGCCGACGCGGAGCACGGTCGAGCAGCTGCGCAACCTGCTGTCGGACGGTGACGTCGTCATCGACGGCGGCAACTCGCACTATCTGGACGACCAGCGGCACGCGGCCGACCTCGGCACCCGCGGCATCGGCTTCGTCGACGTGGGCGTCAGCGGCGGCGTCTGGGGCCTGGAGTACGGCTACGCCCTGATGGTCGGCGGCGACGAGGAGCACGTCCGCCGGCTCATGCCGATCTTCGACACGCTCAAGCCCGAGGGCGAGGACGGCTTCGTCCACGCGGGCAGCGTGGGCGCCGGTCACTTCGCGAAGATGGTCCACAACGGCATCGAGTACGGCATGATGCAGGCCTTCGCCGAGGGCTGGGAGCTGCTGGAAGCCAGCGACGCCGTCACCAACGTCCCCGAGACGTTCAAGAGCTGGCGGCACGGCACGGTCATCCGGTCCTGGCTGCTCGACCTGCTGGTGCGGGCGCTGGAGGAGGACCCCGATCTCGCCGAGCTCAAGGGCTACGCCGAGGACTCCGGCGAGGGCCGGTGGACGGTCCAGGCCGCCGTGGACCACGCCGTGCCCCTGCCGGCCATCACCGCCGCGCTGTACGCCCGCTTCGCCTCGCGTCAGGCGGACTCCCCCGCCATGAAGATGGTCGCGGCGCTGCGCAACCAGTTCGGCGGGCACGCCGTCGCCTCGGCCGAGGGCCAGACCGGCAAGGGCGCCGACGCCCCCGGAGCCGACGTCACCCCGCCCGTGGAGGCCGAGCGCTGACACGCCGCTGGGCCCCGGAGTCCATGCGCCGCGTGCCGCGACGGACAGCAGCCGCAGCGGTCCGTCGCCCACAGGCTGTGGACGAACCACCCGGCGCCCACCCGTTGTCCACAGTGCGCCGTGGCCGGGACACGAAGGCCGGGCACCGGCACTAGCCTGGCGGGGTGCACGTGGCGAGCCTGTCCCTCACCGACTTCCGGTCGTACCCGGAGGTCGAACTCGTGCTGGAACCGGGGGCGACGGCGTTCGTCGGGCCGAACGGGCAGGGCAAGACCAACCTGGTCGAGGCGCTGGGCTACATCGCGACCCATTCGAGCCACCGGGTGGCCACCGACGCGCCGCTCGTACGGCACGGCGCCCAGCGCGCGATCGTGCGCGCCGCGGTGGTCAGGGACGACCGCCGCGCCTTGATCGAGGTGGAGATCAACCCGGGCCGGGCCAACCGCGCCAGGGTGAACCGCTCGCCCGTCCCCCGGCCGCGCGACGCCCTCGGCCTGCTGCGGACCGTGCTGTTCGCCCCGGAGGACCTCGCTCTGGTGAAGGGCGACCCGTCCGAGCGCCGCCGTTTCATGGACGACCTGCTCGTCGCCCGTGTCCCCAGGTTCGCGGGTGTGCGTGCCGACTACGAGCGCGTGCTCAAGCAGCGCAACGCGCTCCTGCGTACGGCCGCGGCGGCGCGGGCGGGACGGCGGCGCGGCGGCCGCAGGCAGGAGGACGACGCGGCCTTCGCCGCCGCAGGCGCGGGAGACGTGCTGAGCACGCTCGAGGTCTGGGACTCCCACCTGGTGCGCCACGGCGCGGAACTGCTGGCGGCGCGGCTGCGCCTGGTGGACGCGCTGCGTCCGCTCGTGGGCAAGGCGTACGCCACTCTCGCCCCGTCGTCGGGGCTCGCGGATCTCGAATACCGGCCGTCCGGGTTATCCACAGATATCCCCACCCTGGGGACAAACCGGGAACTACTGGCCGAGCATCTACGGGCGGGCCTCGCGGAGGCGCGCCAGGCGGAGCTCGAACGCGGCGTGACCCTCGTCGGCCCGCACCGCGACGACCTGCTGCTGCGGCTGGGCGAGCTGCCGGCCCGGGGCTACGCGAGCCACGGCGAATCGTGGTCGTTCGCGCTCGCGCTGCGGCTGGCCGCCTACGACCTGCTGCGGGCCGACGGCGGCGACCCCGTGCTGATCCTGGACGACGTCTTCGCCGAGCTGGACGGTCAGCGGCGCAGGCGGCTCACCGAGATCGTCGCCCCGGCCGAGCAGGTGCTCATCACGGCGGCGGTGCCGGACGACGTGCCGCCCGAGCTGGCCGGTGCCCGCTTCGACGTGATGGAAGGGAGCGTGACCCGTGTCCGATGAGATATCCACAGGCGGTGGACAGTCCCCGAAGGGCGCGGCCGCGCGGGGTGCCGCGATGGCGCGGGAGAAGCTGGCCCAGGCGAAGGCCGACGCGCTGAAACGGGGGCAGCTCCCGCGGACCGAGCCGCGCCGCCGTTCCGGCTCGGGCGCCCAACGACGGGACTCCGGCGACCCGTTGCCGTTCGGCCGGGCGATCCGCGACCTGCTCGCCGCCAGGGGATGGGAGCAGCCGGTCGCGGTGGGCGGGGTGTTCGGCCGCTGGGCGGAGATCGTCGGCCCCGAACTGGCCGCCCACACCCGGCCGGAGAGCTTCGAGGACGGCGAGGTGATGGTCGCCGCGGACTCGACCGCCTGGGCGACCCAGGTGCGGCTGCTCGCGTCCACCCTGGTCAGGCGGCTGAACGAGGAACTCGGCGACGGCACCGTGACCCGCGTCAAGGTGCACGGACCCGGCGCGGGCCACCGCCCGGAGGGCGGCCTGCGCGTACGCGGGAGCCGTGGGCCTGGCGACACGTACGGCTGAGCGCGGGGCGGGGAGCGCCTCCGGGGGCTCGCACGAGCTCGCGACGATCTCGAACCGACCCAAGGAGAGCCCGAACCGGCCCAAAATCGCGTCTGAGGCTCCGACCCCCGTTCCGTGTGGGGGGTGCTCGGAAACATGATCGTCAAGCGACAGGGCATCACAGCCCCCGTGAATGCCACCTGATGTCCATCGGACCGGTAGAATGTAAACGGACTCAAGGACACGTCCGGTTTGCGTCACCCCGGTCCCATGGGCCGATTTCCCCTGGGTGGGCGCATCGGGGCACTCACGACGGTGACGGGCACGGCAGGGGCAGCCAATCCACGGTGTCGCCCGCCGCGTGTCCGCGGCAGGAGGATTTCGCACTTGTCCTACGACGCTAGCTCTATCACCGTTCTCGAAGGGCTGGAAGCGGTCCGCAAGCGCCCCGGTATGTACATCGGTTCCACCGGTGAGCGCGGGCTGCACCACCTCGTCTACGAGATCGTGGACAACGCGGTCGACGAGGCGCTGGCCGGCTACAACGACCTGATCGAGGTCACCCTGCTCGCCGACGGCGGCGTGCGCGTGCTCGACCACGGCCGCGGCATCCCCGTGGGCATCGTCCCCGCCGAGGGCCGGCCCGCCGTGGAGGTCGTCTTCACGGTCCTGCACGCCGGCGGCAAGTTCGACAGCAAGTCGTACGCCGTCTCGGGCGGCCTGCACGGCGTGGGCGCCTCGGTCGTCAACGCGCTGTCGACCCGCCTGGAGGTCGAGGTCCGCACCGACGGCCACGTGTGGCGGCAGAAGTACGTGACGGCCAAGCCGACGGCCTCGCTGGAGAAGGGCGAGCCGACCGACGAGCACGGCACCATGATCAGCTTCTGGCCCGACCCGGCCATCTTCGAGACGACCACCTGGAACTTCGAGACGCTCGCGCGCCGGTTCCAGGAGATGGCCTTCCTCAACAAGGGCCTCAGGATCACGCTGACGGACGAGCGGCCCGACCACATCATCGACGGCACGCCCAAGGTCGTCACCTACCACTACGAGGGCGGCCTGTCCGACTTCGTCACCCATCTGAACTCGAAGAAGGACCCGATCCACAACTCGGTCATCGACTTCGAGGAGCACGGCGACGGCATCTCGGTCGAGATCGCCATGCAGTGGAACGCCTCCTACAGCGAGTCGGTCTACACCTTCGCCAACACGATCAACACCGCCGAGGGCGGCACCCACGAGGAGGGCTTCCGCGCCGCGCTGACGACCATCGTCAACCGGTACGCGCGCGAGCAGAAGTTCCTCAAGGAAGGCAAGGACGACAACCTCAGCGGCGACGACGTCCGCGAGGGGCTCGCCGCGATCATCTCGGTGAAGCTGGCCGACCCGCAGTTCGAGGGCCAGACCAAGACGAAGCTGGGCAACACCGAGGCGAAGTCGTTCGTCCAAAAGGCCTGCAACGACCACCTGCGCGACTGGTTCGAACGCAACCCGGGCGAGGCGAAGGAAATCATCAACAAGTCGCTCCAGGCCTCCCGGGCCCGCATCGCGGCCCGCCAGGCGCGCGACCTCACCCGCCGCAAGTCGCTGCTGGAGAGCGGCAGCGGCCTTCCGGGCAAGCTGGCCGACTGCCAGTGGTCGGAGCCGGAGAAGTGCGAGCTGTTCATCGTCGAGGGCGACTCGGCCGGCGGCTCGGCCAAGGGCGGGCGCGACCCCAAGTTCCAGGCGATCCTCCCGCTCCGTGGCAAGATCCTGAACGTCGAGAAGGCCCGGATCGACAAGGTCCTCAAGAACAACGAGGTCCAGGCGCTCATCACGGCTCTGGGCACCGGCGTGCACGACGAGTTCGACATCTCGAAGCTGCGCTACCACAAGCTGATCCTGATGGCGGACGCCGACGTGGACGGCCAGCACATCACCACGCTGCTGCTGACGCTGCTGTTCCGCTTCATGCGCCCGCTGATCGAGGCCGGGCACGTCTACCTGTCCCAGCCGCCGCTCTACAAGATCAAGTGGGACCGCAAGGGCGAGGACGCCTCGTACGCGTACTCCGACCGGGAGCGGGACGCGATCATCGAGGACGGCGTCGCCCGCGGCCGGCGCGACCCCCGGCTCCACGACGGCGTGCAGCGGTTCAAGGGTCTGGGCGAGATGAACGCCTCCCAGCTGTGGGACACCACGATGAACCCCGACACCCGGGTGCTGCGCCAGGTCACACTCGACGACGCCGCCCAGGCCGACGACCTGTTCAGCGTGCTGATGGGCGAGGACGTCGAGGCCCGCAGGAACTTCATCATCACCAACGCCCGCGACGTCCGGTTCCTCGACGTCTGAGCAGCGTGGCCAACCAGAAGGACTTTTCGTGACGGAAGTGAACACGCCGCCTGGGCCTCCCGCCGATCGCATCGAGCCGGTCGACATCCAGGCCGAGATGCAGCGCAGCTACATGGACTACGCGATGTCCGTCATCGTGTCCCGCGCGCTGCCCGACGTCCGCGACGGCCTCAAGCCCGTGCACCGCCGCGTGCTGTACGCGATGTTCGACGGCGGCTACCGGCCCGACCGCGGCTACTTCAAGTGCTCCCGCGTCGTCGGCGACGTCATGGGCTCCTACCACCCCCACGGCGACACGTCGATCTACGACACCGTCGTACGGCTCGCGCAGCCGTGGTCGCTGCGCTACCCGCTCGTCGACGGCCAGGGCAACTTCGGCTCGCCGGGCAACGACCCGGCCGCCGCGATGCGGTACACCGAGTGCCGCCTCGCGCCGATCGCCATGGAGATGCTCCGGGACATCGACAAGGAGACCGTCGACTTCCAGCCCAACTACGACGGGCGGTCGCAGGAGCCGGTCGTCCTTCCGTCGCGGTTCCCGAACCTGCTGGTCAACGGGTCCGCCGGCATCGCGGTGGGCATGGCGACGAACATCCCGCCGCACAACCTCCGGGAGGTCGGCGAGGCCGTCAAGTGGGCGCTCGACAACCCCGAGGCCACCGACGAGGAGTTGCTCAACGGGCTGCTCGCGCGGGTCAAGGGCCCCGACTTCCCGACCGGCGCGCTGATCGTCGGCCGCCGCGGCATCGAGGACGCCTACCGCACCGGCCGCGGCTCGATCATCATGCGGGCCGTCGTCGAGGTCGAGGAGGACGCCAAGGGACGGCAGTGCCTGGTCGTCACGGCCCTGCCATACCAGGTGAACCCGGACAACCTGGCGCTCACGATCGCCGAGCTGGTCAGGGACGGCAAGATCACCGGCATCGCGGACGTCCGCGACGAGACGTCCTCGCGCACCGGCCAGCGGCTGGTGATCGTGCTCAAGCGCGACGCGGTCGCCAAGGTCGTGCTGAACAACCTCTACAAGCACACACAGCTCCAGACCACGTTCGGTGCGAACATGATCGCGCTGGTGGACGGCGTGCCGCGGACGCTGCGGCTCGACCAGTTCGTCCGGCACTACATCACGCACCAGATCGAGGTCGTGGTCCGGCGGACCCGGTTCCTGCTGCGCAAGGCGGAGGAGCGGGCGCACATCCTGCGCGGTCTGCTCAAGGCGCTCGACCGGCTGGACGACGTCATCGCCCTGATCAGGCGGTCGCCGTCGGCGGCCGAGGCGCAGGGCGGCCTGATGACGTTGCTGGACATCGACCAGGTCCAGGCGCAGGCCATCCTGGACATGCAGCTGCGCAAGCTGGCCGCGCTGGAACGGCAGCAGATCCAGGACGAATACGACGGCCTGATGGCGCAGATCGCCGACTACCAGGACATCCTGGCCTCCGAGCCCCGGCAGCGCCGGCTCGTGTCGGACGAGCTCGGTGAGATCGTCGCGAGGTACGGCGACGAGCGGAAGACCGAGATCACCGCGTACGAGGGCGACATGTCCATCGAGGACCTGATCGCCGAGGAGGACGTGGTCGTCACGATCACGCGCGGTGGCTACGCCAAGCGGACGAGCACCGATCTCTACCGGGCGCAGCGGCGCGGCGGCAAGGGTGTCAGAGGCGCGCAGCTCCGCCAGGACGACATCGTGGAGCACTTCTTCGTCACCACGACGCACCACTGGCTGCTGGCTTTCACCAACAAGGGCCGGGTCTACCGCTTCAAGGCGTACGAGCTGCCGGACTCGGGCCGGGACGCCCGCGGCCAGCATCTGGCCAACCTGCTCGCCATGCAGCCCGACGAGCACGTGATGGAGATCCTCGACCTGCGGGACTACAACGTGGCGCCCTACCTGGTGCTGGCGACCCGCAGCGGCCTGGTGAAGAAGACGCGGCTCTCCGAGTACGATTCGCCGCGATCCGGTGGCCTGATCGCGATCAATCTGCGCGAAGATGACGAGGTGATCGCCGCCCGTCTCGTCTCCGAGGGTGATGATCTGCTGCTCGTGTCCAAGAACGCGCAGTCGATCAGGTTCACCGCCTCGGACGAGGCGCTGCGCCCGATGGGCCGGGCCACCAGCGGAGTGATCGGCATGCGGTTCGTGGACGGTGACGAACTTCTCGCGATGAACGTCATGAGCGACGGCGATGACGTGTTGATCGCGACCGAGGGTGGGTATGCGAAGCGGACACCCGCCGACCAGTACCCGGTCCAGGGCCGGGGCGGCAAGGGCGTCCTGACAGCGAAGATCGTCAGCGCTCGTGGCAAGCTGGTCGGAGCCGTCATGGTGCGTCCCGAGGACGAGGTCTTCGCGATCACCTCTGCCGGCGGGGTGATCCGTACCAGCGCCGGCGAGATCAAGCAGTCGGGCCGCCAGACCATGGGCGTCCGCCTGATGAACCTGGCAGAGGGTGACAGCGTTGTGGCCCTCGCTCGCAACGCCGAGTCGTTGGAGACCGAGGAGAACGGGGCAGGAGGCGAGGATGAGCGAGCGTAGCGAGCGAATCGTCATCCGCGAATGCGCACCAGGTGAGGCTGTGGCATGAGCGACACCGGTGGGCCGCGGACACCCGGCAGCAAGCAGAGACCCACGGGCGCCCGCCCGGCGTCGTCCCCGAACGGCGTTACCGCGCGGGCGCACGATGGCGGTAGCGTCGCCAAGGTGGCTTCCGAAGGAGATGACGTGACCGCCGCCGACAAGGCGAAGGCCGACGACACCATGCGCATCCGGACCTCGGCCGCCGACCAGCCATGGAAGCGGCAGACGGCGGCGGACGGCGCGCCCGACAACGGCAGGTCCGACGGCGGCGGGGCGACCGCGCAGTACCCCCGGCCCACCGGCCTCGGCACGTCCACACCCCCTGTGGACAACGGCCGCCCGTCTGTGGACAACAGCCGGCCCCCCGTGGACGGCGGTTCCGTACGCGGCCTGAGCTTCGGCCCGGCCGGGGACAAGGCCGAGTCCTCCAAGAAGGACAAGGACAAGAAGCCCGGCGTGCGCCCGCCGCGCAAGGCTCACCTGGTCCTGCGCAGGATCGAGCCGTGGTCGGCGATGAAGTTCAGCTTCGTCGTGTCGCTGGTGTGCTTCGTCGTGCTGTTCGTGGCCGTCGCCGTGCTGTATGGCGTGCTGTCGGCGCTCGGTGTCTTCTCCTCGATCACCGAGACCGTCAACCAGCTCACCAGCGGCGCCGGTGGCGCCGGGGCCGGCACCATCGACATCGCGAGCTGGTTCGAGCCGGTCCGCATCCTCGGGTACGCGGCCCTGCTGGGCGCGCTGAACGTCGTGCTCATCACCGCGCTGTCCACCCTCGGTGCCGTGATCTACAACATCTCCGCGGATCTCGTGGGCGGCGTCGAGGTCACCTTCAGCGAAGCCGAGTGACCCTACCGGTACGGCAGGCCGCCCGCACAAGCGGCCCGCCGTACGGACGCGCCTCGATGGCGCGACCACGGGCCCGGACACGGTAAGCTTTTCCTCGTTCGGAACGACGGATTCGCCACCGGAAACGGGATGCGGTAACCTTCGTTGCGCGGTGCGGGGCTATAGCTCAGTCGGTTAGAGCGCTTCCCTGATAAGGAAGAGGTCCCAGGTTCAAGTCCTGGTAGCCCCACCACGAAGTACCAGCTCAGAGGCCAGTTACCAAGATCAGGGGCCTGGCCTCTTGATCGTTTGCCATCGATTTGCCATCACGGACGTCCGGCAGCAGGTAGCAGACGCTGATCTCATGGCCGATGGCGTGTTGATCGACTTCAAGAGCACGCGGAACGTGCACATCTTCAGCCAGGCGACCATTCAGCAGTTGCTCGGCTACGTGTTACTTGACCTGAACGATCAGTACAGCCTCCGGTCTACTATCGCTCCGCTCCCAGTGCTCCAGTGCCGTTCTCATGCCACCTCAATAGCGAAGATGGCGAAGGGTCACTGAAGTACTAGACCGCGTAGACGGGGGCGAGATCGACGAATATGCGGTAGTCCGAGATCAGGCCGTCGTCGCGGGTGCGCCAGATCGATACGGCTACGGCGCTTGCGTCCTTGCCGTCGAGCCTCCGGTAGGTCACCTCGGTCTCGGCGATGATGTCGGCATCCACCCGCCAGTTCCGGACGATCCGGTGCCGCAGGCCGCCGATGGTGGAGTAGAACTCCCGGAGCCCGGCGACGATGGCCTCACGTCCCGCAAGCGGTTCGGCATTGCCGAATACCAGCGTGGCATCCTCGCTCAGCAATCGCCCAAACTCGTCAGGATCGAACGAATCGACTGATCGAAAAACGCGTCGCACCGCATCGTCGGACATGCCGGTCCCTTCTCACGCAGACGGGATCACTGATGGGGACGATACGGGGCGAAGGATGGCGTACAACTAGCGCATAGGTGGTGATTTCGTCTCCGAGTCCGGGTCGGAGATCTGTATCAGGTCGCCAGGCCGCGGTGGTAGGCGTAGACCGCCGCCTGGACTCGGTCGCGGAAGTCGAGCTTGGTGAGGATGCGTGACACCTATGGCTTGACGTCTCCTGGCTGATCACTAGGCTGGCGGCGATTCCGCTGTTGGACAGGCCGTCCGCGATAAGGCGCAGCACGCGCCAAGCTGCCCGCGCGGGGGTTCAGCGCTTCCTGGTCATTGTGAATGACGGGAACGTGCAGCAAATCAAGGCGGACGTCGCTGTCGCCGGCTATCGCGACGTCAAGATCTGCTTGCAGGAGGGCCTCACCGCGGATGGTGCGGCTCTGACCGGACTGCGGCGTGTCCGTACGGCCGGCTCCGTGTTCGTGAGCGGGATCACCGACCTGGTCCCCGACGACACTTATGAGCGGCTGGCCGCCTGCCCGTCGCCGATCGCTGTGACAACCGCGGTGCTCCAGAACACCTTCATCGGCGGCATTGATCGATCTTTTCAAGATCCCCGTCGGCGTTCTGCAGGCGGCCGGCATAGCCGCCCGCTACCGGCCGGATGTGGTGTTGTCGACGGGAGGTTACGTCAGCGTGCCCCTCGGCCTCGCCGCTCGCCTTCTCGGGCGTCCGCTGGTCATGCACGAGCAGATCACCTCGCTCGGCCTGGCGAACCGCATCCTGGCCCGCGTGGCCACGACGGTCGCGCTCACCCATCCCACGTCCATCGACCACCTGCCTGCGCGGGCACGCGCACGAGCCGTGGTCACGGGCAACCCCATCCGCCCCCAGCTCCTGCACGGAACCCCGGCCCGGGCGCATGAGCGGTACGGCCTGGCCCCGGACCTGCCGCTCGTCTACGTGACCGGCGGCGCCCAGGGCAGCCGGCAGATCAACACCCTGATCGAGCAGGTACTGCCCACGCTGCTCACCCAGGCCCAGGTGCTTCACCAGTGCGGCCGGGACTGGATCGGCCATCTCACCGAGGTCGCCGCCAACCTCCCCGCCGAGATCGGCGAGCGCTACCACCCCACGGCGTACGTCGGCGAGGAACTGCCCGATGTGTATGCCGCCGCGGACATCGTGGTCTCCCGCAGCGGCGCGGGAACCGTGGCCGAGCTGGTCGCGGTCGGAAAACCGTCCGTCCTCATCCCCCTGGTCCCCGCCGCCGGAGACGAGCAGCGTAACAACGCCCGCTACCTCGTCCAGGCCGGAGCCGCTCGCGCCCTACTCGAAGCCGGCCCCACCCCGCAGCAACTCCTGGCCGAACTCGACGAACTCCTCCTCGCCCCTGGCCTTCAAGCGCGTATGACCGATGCCGCCAAAGCCCTAGGCCGGCCCGACGCCGCTGACGCCCTCGCCAAGGTGATCCTCGAGCAAGCGAAGTGATCACAATGCCTGATCGGTGACGACGACATCGCGTTCATCGTCGCGACGGCCTTGATCTAGAGGTCGATGACGACCTTGCCGTGCACGTGCCGGCCGGCCTGGAGCTCGGCCGCGCGACGGATCTGCTCGACCGGGAAGCTCGCCGCGATAGGCAGCCGGAGTCGGCCCGCCGCGACCAGGCGGGCGACCTCTTCCAGGGCGCCGGGGGCGGCGTTCGCGCCGTTGGCCGTCGACACGCCGTCGACTTGCGCGGCGATGGTGCAGATGCGGCCGTCCGGGACGCCGAGTTCCCTTGCGGCGTGCACTGTCTCCGTCCCGTGCAGGTCGATGGCGGCGGTGACACCGCCGGGAGCGAGGGCTCGGACCCGGTCGGCCAGGCCGTCGCCGTAGGCGACCGGCTCGGCTCCGAGGTCGCGCAGGAAATCGGATGATGTCGCCGATCCCGTCCCGATCACGCGCGCTCCTGCGATTCGGGCCAGCTGGACAGCGAACACCCCGACCCCGCCCGCCGCGCCGCCGATCAGCACTGTGTCGTCCGGGCCTGGGTCGACCACGGCGAGGGCGGCGGATGCCGTGCGGCCGGCGATCGTGAGGGTGGCGGCGGTGCGGTCGTCGACGCCGTCGGGAGTGTGATGGGCCTCGTTCGCCGCGATCCCCCCGGCCGGGTCGATCACCACGAAGTCGGCGACCGCGCGGGACAGGGCGCCCCCGAACACCCGGTCGCCGGGCGCGAAGCCGGTCACCCCGTCACCGACCTGGTCGACCAGTCCCGCGTAGTCGGTCCCGAACCCGGCCGGGAGGCTCAACCCGAACCGGGCGGCGGTGTCCGCGTCGGCGGTCATGATCCAGTCCATCGGGTTCAGACCGGCCGCGGTGACCCGCACGCGGATCTGTCCCGGGCCGGCCTGTGGAGCGGGAACCTCACGGATGTCCAGGACTTCGGGGCCGCCGAATGAATCGAGCCGGACCGCCCTGCTCCTGCCCGTCGGCGGTTGATCGCTCTGTTCCTGCATGTACGCCTGTCTCCTTGGGGGACCGAGGGAACGCCTTGAAACGGACTATGCTCCGTTTCATGGATGACCCTAACACAACCGGAGCGTGATCCGTTTTGACTGAGGCGGAGATGCGCGCGCCACGGGCGGACGCAACCCGTAACCGCGACCAGTTGCTCGCGGTGGCGACCCGCGTGTTCGCGTCGGCTGACGCCGAGCCGTCGATGCGTGCGATCGCCCGCGAGGCCGGGGTCGGCATCGCCACGCTCTACCGGCACTTCCCGACCCGCGAGTCGCTGGTCGATGCGGTCTACCGGGACCAGGTCGTGCGGCTGACGACCGGCGCCCGCGAGCTGCTCGGCCAGCTGCCCCCGGCTGCGGCGATGCGGCGCTGGATGGACTTGTTCGGGGACTGGATCGCGACCAAGAACGGCATGCTCGACACGCTGCTTGCGATGATCGAGTCGGGCGAGATCGCCCATGCACAGACCCGGAGCGAGCTACTGGCGGCCATCACCACGATTCTCGACGCCGGTCGCGCGGCGGGCGACCTCCGCTCCGACGTCACCGCCGAAGACATCGCCGCCTCCCTCATCGGCATCTTCACCGTGGCCCCCCGGCGCGAGCATGAAGCCAAGGCCGGTCGCCTGCTGGACCTCCTGATGGACGGCCTCCGGCCCGCCGCCCGGCCGGCGTGAGCCCGGATCGAGGCGGTTAGTGGTGCGCTGTCCACCAATGTTCACCGGGGTGGAGGGAACGAAGCGGGCTTCGCGAGGACCGGAGGTTCCATCCGGCGCCGGTCGGCCGCGATAGCGGCCTTCGGCTTCCGCTGCGGCGATCCCCTCGGCCGTCAGCTCGTTCTGCAGGTCGCGCTGGAACTGCCCGACGGCAGCCGGGTGGAACCCCTCGGCCGCACCCTCGGTCCGGACCAGGAGCCCGGCCTCGGTGAGGATGTGCCGCTGCCGCAGCAGGGACTGGGCTGGGCCGTGGTGGACGGGCGGGAGTAGACGATCCGCACCGGCGCTCCTCGGAAGGACACCGACCCCTGCGAAGGCACCGCAGCGCGATCAAGGCCTACTTCGGGACTGGGGACATCTTCGGGGGCGGAGGGCTGTCAGCGCCGCTGCAGCTTCGCGAGCAGCAGGTTCGAGTCGTTCCCGACCAGGTTGGCGCCGTTGGTCACATAGACCCGATTTCCTCGGACGGCGACGGCCGTGGTCCCCTGCATGCCGTCCTGGGCGTCCAGCAGGGTTTCGTGGGTGCCGTCCGCGTCCACCCGCACGAGCTTGCTGCTCTGGTTGATCGCGGCGAGGATCTCGGTGCCCCGACCGGTGAAGTCGAAGTCGTCGATGCCCTCCAGCCCCGTGGCCCGGACCTCGGCGCGGCCGGAGCCGCCGTCCTTGGTCACCGGGATGCGGACGATGGTGCCGTGGTCGGAGTTGCTCGCCCACACGGCGCCGTCGTGGATCTTCATGCCGTTGGCGCCGAAAAAGGCGCCGGGCGCCAGGACCGGGTCCGCCGACCACACGGAGGCCTCGCCGCCGCGCAGCGGGGCCTGCCAGATGCGCCCGCCGGCGGAGTCGGTGACCAGGAAGCGGTCCCGCTTGCCATCGATGACCAGTGCGTTCGGCATGGTGTCGGCAGGCAGCGGCACGACGAGCCGGGGCTCACCGGAGCGGCGGACCTGCCAGATCCCGGTCAGCCCGCCCTGCCCGGAGGAGTAGAGGAAGTAAACGGCGCCGCTGTTCGACCGGGCGACCCCGGTGACCACGGGGTCCCCGATGACCGGGGTGGTGCCGCCGCCACCCGGAGGTAGCGGCATGGTGACGAGTACCTGGACGGCCCCGTCCTGCGCGACCCGCACCACCTGGCGGCCTGGGATCATGCCGATGACCGCGCCGCCGCCGGGCTCCAGGGCGATGCTCTCGGCGGCCTGGCCCGCGGCCCGGTCAAAGTGGGCGAGGACGCGCACGTCGCCCAGGCGGGTGCCGGCGGCGTGGCCGGTGTGCGTCGGGGTGGTGGCCAAGGCCGGGGTCGGGGCCGGGGTCGCGAGGGCCGCCGGGGCCGCGGCGATCGCGGTACCCGCGGTGAGCAGGGCGGCGAGGCCGAGCGTGGCGGCGCGCCGCCGGAGCCGGGTGGGTCGGTGGAGGGACATGGTTTTCCCTTCGGTTGTGCGGGATGGGGAGGGTCCCGGCGCTCGGCGTGCTGCGCAAGCGCGATCGTGTCGGCGGAACGCCAAAGACTGTATCGCCCGGTACAGAAAGTTCCACCATAGACTGTATCAGCGAGTACAGAACGTCTGTACTGTGAGATACAGAACACGGAGGAGGCGCAATGGGACACACACCGACCACCGCGCGGGGTCGCGCGACCCGAGAGCGCATCCTCGATTCGGCAGCAGACCTCATCCAGCGGCACGGCGTCGCGGCGGTGACGCTGGACGATGTCGAACGCGCCGCGGGGGTCGGCCGAAGCCAGCTCTACCACTACTTCGACGACCGGGACGATCTCATCCGCTCCGTGGTTCACGCCACCGTGGACACGGTGTTGGCCGCGCAGGAACCGCTGCTCCTGGAGGTCGACTCGCTGGCCGGCATCGACCGCTGGTTTGACGCGATCGTGGCCAACGGGACGCGGCAGGACGCGGTGGGCGGCTGCGCGATCGGTTCGTTGGCCAGCCAGCTCAGCGGCCAGGACGACCTCACCCGGCAGGCGTTCGTGGACGCCTTCGCGCGCTGGGAGGCCCCCCTCATCGCGGGCCTGCGCCGGATGCAGGAGTCGGGCGAGCTGCGCCCGGACGTGGACGTGACGGAGCTGGCCGACCTCACCATGGCCGCAATCCAGGGCGGCCTCCTGCTGGCCCAGATCCGCCGTACACCGGACCAGCTCCGTCACGCCCTGGGCGGCGCGCGAGCGGCGTTGAAGGACGCGCTCGCTCCCCTGCCCTGAACGCGGTCCACCTGCCGCTCAGCGCGGGCGACCCACCACGCCGACTCCTACGTGACGGCTGGGGACACCTTCGGGAGCGGAGGGCCTCGACGGCACGCTGATCCCGATCGACCGCCTCCCCGATCAGAAGCCGTACTACTCCGGCAAGCACAACCGCCATGGCATGAACGTCCAAGTGCTCGCCGATCCCGCCGGGCGGATGTCTGGGTCTCACCCGCCTTGCCCGGTGTGGTGCACAACCTGAAAACGTGATCGAACTCCTCCGGTCAGCGGTAGTCGTTCTCCTTCAGTTCGATGACCCAGGCACGACGCTCTGCGATCTTGCCGTCGCGCATGACAAACACCTCGGCCATGGACATGCGCATCTCGCCGCCCGCGGCTCGCTTCGCCGTCCCGGTGAGTTCCGCCATGACGACATTGTCCTGCTCGACCATCCGCACGACCTCCAGGTGAGGAGGGCCGATGAGTTCGGGCGGGCCATCGATGGCCCTGTCATAGGCGTCTTTGCCGGTCAGGTGGAAGGCACCGAAGACGGTCCACTCGATGTCGTCAGTCAGGCAGGACAGGATCTGCTCGTGATCGTTCTTACGGAAACCGTCAAGGTAGGTGTTGACGGTCTCAATGTTCCGCGACATGTCTGCTCCTTTCAATCGGGCGTCCATGGGGTGCCCGGCGGTTCCCTTGTAGGAAGGTCGGAGTGGCCAGAGCGTTCTCGACATCACTTCGACAACTGAACCTGAACACCGGCACCCAGACCGACGGAAAGACGCCCCGGGTCGGAGTGACCTCCGCCCCGGTCACGCCGCTCTCGCGTCCTCACCGGCCAGGAACGGACGCAGCAGCGTGAGCAGGGCGCGCGGCCGGTGCAGCGGGATGATGTGGCCGCAGTCTTCGATGACGTGTCCGGTGAGATCGTCGGTGACCGGGCGGAGCTGGCGTTCCAGCGCAGCACCGACAGGCCGGGCGCCCAGCGCCATCGTCGGCACCGTCAGGCGGGCAGTGGTGACCGCCTGCTCGATCTGTACCGCGCTCTCGGGCAGGGCCCGGTAGTACGAGAACGCGCAGCTCAACGCCTCGCGGCCGGTGTATGCGCGGACGAAGGCGTCCCGGATGGCGGGGGGCACCCCGTCGCCGAGCGTGCCGGCGCGCAGAAACCAGTCGACGTAAGCGGCCTCGTGGCCCTCCAGCACGGTCTCGGCGAGGCCGGGCGCGGCGGAATGGAAGCCGAACCACCACGGCGGCCCGTCGGCGAGGAAGTCCTCCGCGCCGGGCAGCCTGCCCAGCAGTGATTCCATGACGACCAGGCGCCGGACGAGACGGGGCCGGCGCAGGGCGAGGAGGAAGGCCGGAGCGGTGCCCGCGTCGATGCCCACCACGGCGGCCGAGGAGATGCCGAGCGTGGTGAGAAGCGCCGCGGCGTCCTCGGCCAGGGTGCCCGCGTCGTACCCGGAGGCGGCTCGGCTGCTCGCCCCGAACCCGCGCAGGTCCGGCGCGATGACGCGGTAGCGGTCGGACAGATCGGCCATGACGTCCGTCCACAGCTCCCAGGTATGCGGGAAGCCATGCAGCAGCAGGACGGCCGGGCCCGATCCGGCGAGGGCGACGTTCAGTTCGACACCGTTGACGGGGACGCGTCGCAGCTCGGGCATCGAGGGACTCCAGGTGTGTGGTGATAAATGGTGACAAGGTCACGTTAGGGAACTAACCTGGTCCGCTTAAGACGGCACTTTCCCTTCAGGTGGTGAGCCCCAGGTGACCACGTCGAGGCCCGGCGGACGGGACCAGCGGCCCGGTGAGCGCGGTGACCTGCTGGATCCGCGCTGCCCGACCCGCCAGTTACTCGACCGCATCGGCACCAAGTGGACGTCGATGGCGGTCAAGGTGCTGGCCGAGGAGGCTCCGGGTGAGCTCCGCTTCGCGGAACTGCGGCGCCGTATCCCGGGCATCTCTCAAAAGATGCTGTCCGCCACCCTGCAGAGCCTGGTCCGCGACGGCCTGGTCGCGCGCCGCGTCGAACCCACCGTGCCGCCCGCCGTCCACTACCGGCTCACCGAGCTCGGCCTGTCCCTCGAAAGACCGCTCTCCGCTCTGCGGGTCTGGGCCGAGACACACATGCCGGAGATCGAACGCCACAACCAGCTCGCCGACGAGTCACTCCCCAACTAACCGTGCTTACCGTCCCAGGCCGGCCAGGTGCCGGTGGCGGGATTCGGCCTGCAGTCCGGGCGCGGTGCGGCCGAGCCGGGCGAGGCGCGTGGAGGGGGGCGCAGCCAGCGGAACGCCCACCCGCGTCCGTGGGGGTCGAGTGGAGGGGGCGCAGCCAGCGGAACGCCCACCCGCGCCCGTGGGGGTCGAGCGGGGCCCTGAAAACGTGCTTGCGAGATCGTGCGCCTAAGCCTCCGGGAGGCATACATCTCACCAAAGTTTGTCCCACGTCATGACATGCATCTTGGGCGTTTCGTCTTCGTGCAGGTATGCGTGAGAACAGGCGAACATGGCGGGGGGATGCCCATGTGGTCTTGGTGGCGAGATTGCTCGATCCAAGCGCGCTTCACACTCCTTGCCGGAGTGCTGTCCCTGCTCGTCTTCACCGTGATCGCGGTAGGTCTCGACCTCATGATCCGCAACAGGATCAGAGACAACGTCTTCGCCGAGACGCAGCGTGTGGCGACCGACTGGATCGCGTCGATGAAGCCCGGCCGTTCTCCGGTCGCGACACCGACCACTGAGGTCAACCTCCTGCAACTCGTCGACTCGCGCGGCCGGGTGGTGGCGGCCAGCCCCGCCGTCGCGGGCAAGCCGCCGCTGAGCACTGTCCGGCCGCCCTACGACGACCGCATCCTTCACCTGACCGAGTGCTCCCACGGCGGCTGCGTCATGCTCACCGCCAACCGCGTCTCACCCCAGGAGGCCCGCTTCGTGTGGGGGGGCGAGTCGCACATCGTCTATGCCGGAAAGGCCGAACCGCCCGCCCTGGCCTCGCACATCCTGGAGGTCAGCACGCTGACCGCGGCCCTGCTGACCAGTATCTTCACCACCTGGATGGTCTGGTCGCTGGTCGGACGGACACTGCGACCGGTGGAAGCGATCCGCGCGAGAATGTCGCAGATCAGCGTCAGTGACCTGAGCTTGCGGGTGCCGGAACCGGCCTGCGACGACGAGATCGGGCGGCTGGCGCGCACGGCCAACGAGACCCTGTCCCGGCTGGAAGAGGCAGTGGAGCAGCAGCGGCACTTCGCCTCCGTCGTCTCCCATGAACTCAAAACCCCGGTGACCGGCCTTCAGACCCAGCTTGAAGAAGCGGTGCTGTATCCAGACGACGTCGATCAGGGCAAGGTGATCCAAGCGGGGCTGGCGACGACGGAGCGGCTGCGAGCACTGATCGACAACATCCTGATTTTCGCCCGGATCCGCACGGTCGCTCCCGACCCTCCCGAGCCGGTCGACCTCGGCGCGCTGGTACAGGAGGAGTTGATCACCACAACGCGGCCCGTGCCGGTGCATACCCACGTGAAGAGCGGCGTGACGGTCCTCGGCAATCCTGTCCAACTCGCCGAAGTGCTCAACAATCTGGTCGTCAACGCCCAGCGGCATACCGCGACCGGCGTCGAGGTCAGCGCCGAGCGCAAGGATGGCCAGGCGGTGGTCACGGTGAGCGATGACGGCGACGGCATCGCCCCGGAGGACCGCGAGCGGGTCTTCCAGCCCTTCATGCGACTGGACGGTGGGCAGCGCAGGGATCCCACCGGGTCCGGGCTCGGACTCGCCATCTCCCGCGCGATCGTGGCCGCCCACGACGGGACACTGGAGATCGAGGACAGCCCGCGAGGCGCACGTTTCGTCCTCCGCCTGCCGCTGCTCCAGCCTGGCACCACAGACCGTCAGGCATGACCGCGTTACTCGGCAGGCCCGCGGATCTCGTAGAGGTGGGGGAACTTCTCCTAGTGCCGCCCTTAGCGCAACATGTCACAGTAGGAATGTCAGCCTGGAGCTTGGCGACCACCATCTAGCGCAATGGCCCACCTGACGTGCTCCGATGCCGCTGGACCGCCGTATTACGCGCCGCCGGCACTTACCGCCAAGCCCGAAGAGACCGGCAAATGATCGCCAATCGGCGAGGACTTTCTCTACAGGGTCAAGGCGACGGCGCTCCGCGCCGCCGCGCGGCTCTGCGTCCGCTCGGCGGCCGGGCATGCGGCCTGGGGGCCGCTCCCGGCCGCCAGCGACTCGGGCCGCGCGCAGCGTACAGGAAAGCCATTCATCCTGGCGATCGAGCCCAAGTGAGCTGGAGCGATGCATGGCCCGGAAAGGCCGACCCTGACGGCCGGGCCGCTCCCGACCAGGAAGGACGGCGACGTCATGACCTCTGACCTGCGAGGATCGGTGCCGCATCTGGACGAGCTGCAGCGGCGGCTGCCGCTCGCGGCAGTGGCACTGCTGCGCGAGATGACCGGTTGCACCTCCGCTACGTCGACGTCCAGGTCGGTGCCCTGCGCCGCGACGGCGTGTCGAGTCGGCATCAGTTACGCGCCTTAGTCATGTCGAGGTCCTAGAGTCAGGTCCCGGCTGCGTATCCACGCCTTTCACTCCTCGGCGAGGTCGCCCATCGGCACGGAAATCGGTCCTGTCCTACGTTGGGACGTCACTTCGCATTGCGCCAGTAGGTGAGCGTGCGACTCGTGCTCTTGACTACTTGGGGGATGGACTCATTTTGTGGCCAGATCTGCAGCAGATAACGATCGATGATCGCATCCGTCGAGCAGTCCGATTCTGTGGCCCGGTCCATGTGGACGGCGTGATACCGCAATCGGTACCAGCCCGGGCCCGACGACAAGTCGGGTAGCTTGTGAAATCCCTCGCCTCCCCACTCGATAAGGAAGATCCGTCCTGTTTGGGTGTGGAAGCTGATTTCCACGATGTCCTCGTACTCGTTGACGTCC
The DNA here is from genome assembly GCF_040644635.1 of Microbispora sp. NPDC046933. Classification (NCBI taxonomy): domain Bacteria; kingdom Bacillati; phylum Actinomycetota; class Actinomycetes; order Streptosporangiales; family Streptosporangiaceae; genus Microbispora; species Microbispora sp. NPDC046933. The sequence goes on from NZ_JBEYWW010000008.1 coordinate 170,869, forward strand.
GGCTCTGGATCGCGGTCCGACACGGTCACCGAGAAGCCGACCGTCCCCGTGTGCAGGCCCGTGACCAGGAGACCTTTACCGTCCTTCACTCGAATGATGCCCACAGGGTGCTCGGGATGGTCATCGAGGAAGGTTTCCGGAGCCCCCATGTCGTCGGCGAGGTCAGCGAGGTAGATCTGACGGTAGCTGACATGGACATCGAACGACACGGTCCGATCGGTAGTCATGGTCGGGAATTCTACGGCTATAACGATTCGGAAGACCGCGCATCTCATCACGCCTGGCTGTCTCTGGAGGAGTGGCGCGGGTCCTAGACACAGGTGCGGCCCCGCCCGAGTGAGCGGGGCCGCGTGTGGGCTGGACCGTCTATCGCATCTCACCGAGCAGCAGGGCATGCCACATACCCTGCGGGCCTTCTCAATGGGCCAGCGGTGTGTCTCCTCGACCTTCGGGGTCGGTTCGGCCTGGGTGGTCTTGCGGATGAACGCCTGCCCGCCGGACTGGAGTAGTTCGTAGACAACGGCCCGGCAGTCGCACGTCCAGGCGAGAACGCGCACGCGTCCCACCCCCTCGAAGGGCTTGTGCCACACGAGCTTCACGTGATCTTTTCGGCGCATCTCCCAGTGAGGACTCAGGCACTCGTCCGGGTCCACGACGATGGCCGCCATCAGAGCCGCCGCCTCACCGTGCCCCGCCGTTGGCCCAGCCGACGATCCACCGCACGGCGGACTGCGGTTGGTCGACCGAGGGCAGCGGAACCACCGTCCCGGACTTCGGCAGCGTGATCAGAAAGCGGCGCGGCTTGTCGGTTGCCGTTCGTGATCTGACGCATGGCTCGCCCATCTGTCTCGCTGACGGGTTGAGCGTACGCCAGCCTTCCTAGTCATACCTGATCCATCTCCTAGGTACCTCTAGGTACCTGTGGCAACGACATGGAACGCTTTCGTTCCTACTCTTGAGCCCGTGATCGAGTTCCGGCCTGACCAGCTCAAATGGGAAGCCGTCCTCGAAGAGATACGACGCCGTATCCGGACGGGCGAATACCAGGTGAGACACCCCATCCCTGGCGAACCCCGCATGGCCGAAGAGTTCGGCATCGCCAAGGGCACCGCACGCCGCGTCATCAACGAACTGCTCAAAGCAGGAGACGTCTACACCGTGCTCGGCAAAGGCACCTTCGTCGCCGACCCCGAGACCGGCGGCCCGCCCCGCAGAGACACCGAAGACGAGTGAAGGCCCCCGAACGAATCCAGGGGCCTTCAGCCTTCTATCGGTTGTCAGCGAGACGATGGAAGGCGCACCAAGCGTAGAGCCGACGAGCCGAGGGCAGTAGCCTCCGGCCGTGGCGCCGCCGGCCCAACCGCTTCGCGGCCCTTCGGGTGCCTACGGCATTGCGCCGGCCGCACCACTCCCGCACTCACATCCGCCGGTCAGGCCGACTCTCCCCGCTCACGAGTGATCCGGCGCGCCGTGGCGAGATGGGTTCGAGCGCGTTCGGGTCGAAGTTGCCCCACGACCCCATGCCCTTGCCGACGGGATGGACGATCACGGCGTGGAACGCCTCCATGACCATCGCGCGCTTGGTGCCCATGGAGAGACCGCCCTGGTCCTCGGGCAGATACCAGCGCCGCCTAATGTCGGCCCCGTCAACGATGCGCCGAGCCCGCTTGCGTTCCTTGGCCGCCGTGTACGCCCGGCCCTCCCGCCGCAACTCGTTGATCCGCTGCTCACAGGTACGGGGCGACCAGGGTGACCGTCACAACCGTGACGATGAGCCCACATTTGGTGAACTGCCAGAAGCTGATCGGGGTGCCGTTGCGTGCGGCGATGCCCCAGGACGACGACGTTGGCGGCGGCGCCGACGGCGGTCGCGTTGCCGCCCAGGTCGGCCCCGAAGGCCAGCGCTCACCACAGCACCTGCGTCGGCCCGCCGCCAGGCGGCGCCTCGTAGCAGGCGCAGGCCGTTGAGGCCGACGATGACGGTGGAGCCCTCGTGTCCGGCCACGCCGAGCGGTAGTGGCAGGTCGCCGAGCAGGTCCCAGGCCACCAGTACGGCGATGAACGCGGCGGCGATGGCGAGGTTGGCGACGACCAGGCGGCGGGCGCGGCGGGCCAGGGCGATCACGGCGGGGATGGTGGCCAGCTCGTCGCGGGTGATGACGACATCGGCGGCGTCCAGGGTCAGGTCGGCGCCGGTGTGGCCCATCGCGATGCCGATGTGTGCGGTGGCCAGGGCGGGGGCGTCGTTGACGCCGTCGCCGGCCAGCGCCACCCGTGCCCCCTGCTGCTGCAGGTCCCGTACGGCGTCGACCTTGTGCTCGGGCAGCAGGCCGGCGCGGACGTCGGTGATGCCGGTCTGGGCGGCCAGGTGGGCGGCGGCGCGGGGGTTGTCCCCGGTCAGCAGGACCGGTGCGGCGTGAGTGAGGGCGGTCAGGCGGGCCACGGCGTCGGCGGCGCCGGGCCGGATGCGGTCGGCCAGGGCCAGCACCGCGGCCGGGCGGCCGTCCAGCAGCATCACCACCGCGGTGTGCCCGCCGTCTTCGAACTCGGCCACCAGGGCGCGGGCCGGGTCGGCATCGCGTTGTCCCTCCGGCAGAAGGTGGGCCGGGCTGCCGATCTCGACCAGGTGCTCGGCGACGTGGGCGCGCACGCCCCGTCCGGGCGTCGCCGCGAAGCCTGTGGCCGGGGGCAGGTGCAGGCCCTTGTCGCGGGCGGCCGCGGCGACGGCCCGGCCCAGAGGGTGTTCCGAGCCGTCCTCGGCCGCGGCGGCGAGCGTGAGCAGCTCGCCCTCGCCCAGGCCGCTGCCGGGCAGGGCGCGGATGTGGGTCAGGTGGGGGCGGCCCTCGGTGAGGGTGCCGGTCTTGTCGAAGGCCACCTGGGTGACGTCGGCGAGCTGTTCCATGACCACCGCCGATTTGACCAGCACGCCGTGGCGTCCGGCGGTGGCGATCGCGGCCAGCAGTGGCGGCATGGTGGCCAGCACCACCGCGCACGGCGAGGCGACGATCATGAACGTCATCGCGCGGAGCAGGCTGCCCTGCAGGTCCTGGCCCAAGGCCAGGGGGATCGCGAACAGCGTGAGGGTGGCGGCGACCATGACCAGCGAGTAGCGCTGCTCGACCTTCTCGATGAACAGCTGGGTGCGTGCCTTGGTGGCGCTGGCCTGCTCGACCATGGCCACGATCCGGGCGATCACCGTCTCGCCGGCGGGGCGGCCCACGCGCACCCGCAGCACGCCGGCGCCGTTGACGGTGCCGGCGAACACCTCGTCGCCGGCCTGTTTGTCCACCGGGAGACTCTCTCCGGTGATGGTCGCCTGGTCGACGTCGCCGGCCCCGGCGACCACCCGGCCGTCGGCGCCGATGCGCTCCCCGGGCCGGACCACGATGACGTCGCCGACGGTCAGATCGGCGGTCTCGACGACCTCTTCCTGTCCCGCCGGATCGAGCCGGGTGGCCGTTTCGGGCGCCAGGTTCAGCAGGGTGCGCACCGAGTCGGCGGTGCGCTTGGTCGCCACCGCCTCCAGCGCGCCTGAGGTGGCGAAGATGACGATCAGCAGCGCGCCGTCGAAGACCTGCCCGATCGCGGCGGCGGCGATCGCCGCGGCGACCATCAGCAGGTCGACGTCCAGCGTCCGCTCGCGTAGCGCCCGCAGCCCGGCCAGGCCCGGTTCCCATCCGCCGGCGGCGTAGCAGGTCAGATACAGCCCCCACCACAGCCAGGAGGGCGCCCCAGCCAGCTGGCAGATGCCGCCGGCGGTGAAGAGCACGGTGGCGGCGATCGCCCAGCGCACCTCGGGCAGTGATCCGGCCCCGGATCGCCACCACGCCCCTGGGCGGCCGGGTGCGGCTGCGGCCCCGGGAACGGGACGCGTTGTCAGGTCTGTCGTCACTCTGTCAGCTTATATGCGCACTCATGCAGATACGTAGGTAGTGGGGTTCGGGGCTATGCTGGCGGCATGCACACCTCGCTGCCCGACTTCGAAATGCCGAACGAGGAACAGGTGCACCTGGCCGCCGAGTCGTTCCGGCTGCTGTCCGATCCCACCCGCATCAAGATCTTGTGGGCGTTGCTGCAGGGCGAGTCGTCGGTGGCCTGCCTGGCCGAGCTCGCCGGCGCCGCGCCGACCGCGGTCAGCCAGCACCTGGCCAAGCTGCGCCTGGCCGGACTGGTCAAGGGCCGGCGCGAGGGGACCTTCGTCTACTACAGCGCGGCCGACGAGCACGTACGCCGCCTGCTGGCCGAAGGCCTGTTCCACGCCGACCACATCGACCGTGGCGACCAGGACTCCGCCGCCACGCCGACCGTAAGCGCCGCCTCCTGACGCTCGCGAGCGCGGCGACCGGCGGTCCGCCCGGCCTCCGATGCGGCTCCATCGCCCGTGCCTCGGCTCACACGTACTTGCCGAGCAGCGACGATTTGGGGTCGTTCGGCTCTATCGATCGGTAGGGCGGGGCGATCGTATGGAGGGCAGCACTCTCATCGTCTCGTCATTGGGGGCGCGACATGCTGCGCTGGCCGGGGCTCTGATCGCGGTGTCGGCGAGGCGGTCCACCGCGGAGTGGTCAACGCCGGCGGTGTGGTCGACATCGAGGTGACGGCCACCGCCGAGGACAGCACGTACGCGCAGATCGTCCGGCTGGCCGAGCAGGCGGGCGCGCGTTCGCGGGACCGAGTACGCGCAGGAGGAAAGCATGGCGGGGCTGACCACAGCCGAGGTCGCCGAGCGGATCGCCCGCGGCCAGGTCAACGACGTCCCCGCCCGGTCCTCCCGGTCCACCGCGGAGATCGTGCGGACCAACGTGTTCACCCGGTTCAACGCGATCATCGGCGCCTTGTTCGCCGTCATCGTGGTCGTCGGCCCACTCCGGGACGGTCTGTTCGGCCTGGTGGTCATCGCCAACACCGGGATCGGCATCCTTCAGGAGCTGCGCGCCAAGCGCACCCTCGACGCCCTGGCCCTCGTCGGGCAGGCCAGGCCCGTGGTCCGCCGAGACGGCGTGCCCGTCAGCGTTCCCGTCTCACAGATCGTCCTGGACGATCTGATCGAGATCGGCACCGGGGACAAGTGCGTCGTCGACGGCACCGTCACCCAGGCGGACGGGTTGGAGATCGACGAGTCGCTGCTGACCGGCGAACCGGACCCGGTGCCCAAGCAGCCCGGCGACGCGGTGCTGTCCGGCAGCTTCGTGGTGGCCGGCAGCGGGGCCTTCATCGCCACCAAGGTCGGCCGCCACGCCTATGCCGCCCAGCTCGCCGAGGAAGCCAGCCGCTTCACCCTGGTCCACTCCGAACTGCGCTCCGGCATCAGCCGCATCCTCAAGTACGTGACCTGGATGATGGTCCCCGTCGCGGTCGCGCTGATCATCAGCCAGCTGTATCTGCAGCACCACGACTGGCCCGAAGGGGTACGGCGGATGGTCGGGGGCATCGTGCCCATGGTCCCCGAGGGGCTGATCCTGCTGACCTCCGTGGCCTTCGCCATCGGAGTGATCAGGCTAGGCCGCAGAAGGTGCCTGGTCCAGGAACTGCCCGCCATCGAGGGACTCGCCCGGGTGGACATCGTGTGCCTGGACAAGACCGGCACCCTCACCCAAGGCGGCATGCGCGTCAGCGACCTCATCACCTTCGACCGCGCGAGTTCGACGCAGCCGGCCCAGGCCCTGGCCTGCCTCGCTGCCGCCGACCCGCGACCGAATGCCAGCCTGCAGGCCATCCTCGACGCCTACGGGACCAGTGAGCGCAATGGCTGGCGCTGTACCGCCGTGCTGCCGTTCTCCTCGGCCCGAAAATACAGCGCGGCCGTGCTCGACAGCCCGGACGGGCCGCGCGGCACCTGGCTGCTCGGCGCTCCGGACGTCCTTCTACCGGCAGGCGACCCGCGTCTGGCCACGGCCGACACGCTCGCCGCACAGGGCCTGCGTGTCCTCCTCCTGGCCACCAGCGGCAACGACCTGAACCATCCCGCACTCACCCAGCACACCAACCCCGTAGCCCTGGTCGTGCTCGACCAGCGTCTACGCTCTGACGCCGCCGCCACGCTGCGCTACTTCGCCGACCAGGGCGTCGCCGCGAAAGTCATCTCCGGTGACAGCGCGGTCTCGGTCGCCGCGATCGCCACCCGGCTCCACCTGCCCCGCACCGAACATCCCGTCGACGCCCGGCGGCTCCCCACCGAACCGGACCAGCTGGCCAGGACACTGGAGGAGACGACGGTCTTCGGACGCGTCACCCCCCGGCAGAAACGCGACATGGTCGCCGCTCTGCAGGCGCGTGGTCACACCGTCGCCATGACCGGCGACGGGGTCAACGACGTCCTCGCGCTCAAAGACGCCGACATCGGTGTCGCCATGGGCGCCGGCAGTGACGCCACCCGTGCCGTCGCGCAGATCGTGCTGCTGGACAACGACTTCGCCGTCTTGCCGGCGGTGGTCGCCGAAGGTCGGCGTGTCATCGGCAACATCACCCGGGTCGCCAACCTGTTCCTCACCAAAACCGTCTACTCGGTCCTGCTCGGCCTGCTGGTCGTCATCTGGCGGGTGCCCTACCCGTTCCTGCCCCGCCACTCCACCCTGCTGTCCGCCCTCACCATCGGGCTGCCCGCGTTCTTTCTGGCCCTGGCTCCCAACACGGAACGCGCCCGGCCCCACTTCGTCCGCACCGTCATGCGGTTCGCCCTGCCCGGCGGGCTCATCGCAGGCACCGCCACCTTCGTCACCTACCTGATCGCCCGCCGGCACTACGGCGCCCCGGGGCTCGCCGCCGCGACCAGCGCCGCCACTCTGACGCTCTTCTTGATCTCCTTGTGGGTCCTGGCCATCATCGCTCGCCCCTACACCCGGTGGCGCGCAACCCTCGTGATCGCGATGGCCGTGTCCTTCATGGCCGTGCTGGCCACCCCCTGGCTCCAACACTTCTTCGCCCTGAAACTGGTCGGCTTCCCCATCCCCTGGACTGCGGCCGGCGTCGCCGTCGTCGCGGCGGCCGGGCTCGAACTGGCCTGGAAACATATCCGCACACCCCAATGAGCCGCCACGACGCGCAGAGAGCGGTGCCGAACTTCCCCCGGTGCACTCCTTCGTCCCGCGCGGCGCGCTTCGAGTCCCGCGCGGCGCGCTTCGAGTCCCGCGCGGCGCGCTTCGAGTCCCGCGCGGGGCGCTTCGAGTCCCGCGCGGCGCGCTTCGAGAAGGGAACCATGCCTCGGCCTCCTCGCCCGTTGGGCATCACCGTCCGCAGGTCGCGGACCAGAAGCGCATGTTCAGCTCCCCACTAATCGGCCTTTACGCGAGCCATCGCAGACCATGGCCACGTTCACGGCACGCGGCCGCTCTGCAGATCGTCCTTGGACGGCTCGCTGATAATCGGCACTGTCGCTTCAAGGAAGACCCACTTCCGGTACGCCCAAAACCGAAAAATTGAGCCTAGACCGATTCCGAGTACGTTCGCTGCGTTGAGCGGTAGCGGTGTGTCCCATTTCAACGTGTACTTAGTGAAGCCGACGAGAAGCAGCCCCATCAGAAGCGCTATGCCATTAAGCAGGTAGAAGAGGAGGTACTCGCGTGTGAGTCCCACGCGCTCGCGATCCTTCCAGGTCCAGTATCGGTTGCCGGTATACGCGAATATGGTCGCCACGCTGGCGGCAAGGACCTTGGAAGTCATCGCGCCAAGCCCGAGCCCGAAGCAGGCCAGGTTGAAGAGAGTTGTCTCTATGAGGAAGCAGGCAGCGCCGACCAGGCCGAATGCCGCGAATTCCCGGAAAGGCCCAGCAAATCGCCTGTAGACGCGGCGCACGAGAGGGGTGGGGCCTCCAGGTTGGTCGGCTCTGACACTGTGAGGACCGTCGGCTGAGATCACGACGGCATTGTGTCAGGTGTTCTGTTCGCCGCCCGTGATGCCCCAGAACTCGCGCGTGCAGGGCATGCACATCTGATTCTCAGCTCTGACCGCGTCGGTCGTACTCCATTTGATGCCTTTGGATTTCGTCCGCGTTGTCGACCGTCCAGTCGTACAACCGGCCGAACGGTTCGCGCAGCGATTCGCCGAGCGGCGTGAGCGAGTACTCGACCCCGACCGGCGAGGTGGGGAGCACGCGGCGCGCGATCATCCCGTTGCGCTCCAGGCGGCGCAGGGTCTGGGTCAGGACGCGCTGGGTGACGCCCTCAAGGCGGCGCTTGATCTCGTTGAAGCGCCTGGGCTCGTTGAGGACCGCCATCACCATCATCGACCACTTGTCGGCGATCTGGTCGAGGATGGGGCGGCTGGGGCAGTCGGCCCGGTAGACGATGTCCGCTGAGGTGCCGGCTTCGGGAATGGCCATATCGGTATCCTTCGCGATCCCTGAGATGCCGAAAGTGCGTTATTGACGGCCGGTCGCAGGCCGCCACATCGTAAGTATGCATCGGGAACCTAGATGCACATCAGATACGGATCGGGGATCTCCATGAACGACGCCTACACGACCTTGCGAGTGAGCCGCGACGCCGGCATCGCCCGCGTCACTCTCGACAATCCACCTGTCAATGTCCTGGACGTCGCCCTGATGGGCGACCTCCGGCGCCTGCTGACCACGCTGCGGGACGACGACTCGGTTCGGGTCATCGTGTTCGACAGCGCCAATCCTGAGTTCTTCATCGCCCACGTCGACATGTCGCTTGGCGACACGCCGGACGCGTTCGACAAGTTCGCGCAAGACCTTCCGGAGGGTGTCAACGTTTTCCAGGCTTTGGGGGAACTGCTGCGGCACCAGTCCCAGGTGACCATCGTCAAGCTCGCTGGGATGGCGCGCGGCGGCGGGGCGGAGTTCGTCGCCTCCGCGGACATGACGTTCGCGGCGATCGGCCGTGCTGGGATCGGCCAGATCGAAGCCCTCATGGGCATCGTGCCCGGCGGAGGGGGCACGCAGTATCTCGCCACCAGGGTCGGCCGCAACCGCGCGCTGGAGGCGGTGCTGAGTGCCGACCTGTACGACGCCAAGACCGCGGAGCGCTACGGCTGGGTCAACCGGGCCGTCCCCGCCGACGAACTCGACGTCGTCGTCGACCGGCTCGCCCGCAACATCGCCGCCTTGCCCGAGGGCGTGATCGCGGCGGCCAAGCGCGCCATCCCGCCGGAGGACCTGGCCGAGGGGCTCCTGCGGGAGAACGACGCTTGGATGGGGCAGATCATTCGCCCTGCGGCCACGGAGCTGATCCGCGACGGACTGGCCCACGGCGCCCAGACCCCCGACGGCGAACGCGATCTGGAGGGCCTCCTCCGGAGACTGGCGGGTTAGGACCAAAGGGGGGGCAGGCCGTAGTGGAGGGGCGTACCGCGGTGCCGAGGCTGGGGAGGTCTGTCTACCCGTGGTTGCTGGTGTGGCGGCCCGGCGAGCGTCATCCGCTGCCTGGGGCAGGCCGAGACGCCGCGTCGATCTTTCCCCACCCTGGAAGGATCACCGGAGAACCGCGTCGGGAGCGTCGAGGAGTGTCAGCTCCGACCTGGAGGGCAGCCCTTCCCAGTCACCGTCGACCATCACTGCCAGCGCGCCCGTCCGCGCGGCGGTGTCGAGACGTACATCCGGTGGCGAGCCTCGAAGCCATTCGCTGAGATAGCCAGCGACGAACGCGTCACCGGCACCGACCGGGTCGACCTCCTTCGCGGGGTAGGCCGGTTGACGTACGAGAGAGCCCTCTGCCAGCGCCAGCGCACCGCGCTTGCCGAGCTTGATGACGACCTCGGAGGGGCCGAGCTCACTTATCGCGCGCGGAAGGTCCTCCAAGGGGGCGGCGGTGAACAGTTCGGCCTCGTGCTGTGAGGCGAAAACGATGTCGCTCATCGTGACGAGGCTCAGAAGAGCCGTGCCCGCCGCCTCCGGTGTCCACAGTCCTGCTCGGTAGTTGACATCGAAGGAGACCGTGACGCCGTGGGAGCGGGCATGTTCCACCGCCGCCGTGACCGCGGCGGCCGGCCCAGGGCCCAGTGCGGGTGTGATGCCTGTGACGTGGAGGAGCCTGGCCGTGCTGATCGCCTCGAACGGGACATCGTCCGGGCCGAGGCGGCTGGCTGCCGAGTTCGCGCGGTAGTACAGCACGCGGGATATTTCGGATGTTCGGCGAATCTTGAGCATGAGCCCGGTTGGCGCCGTGTCGTCGCGCTCGGCGATCGCCGTGACTCCGTTGGCGGCCAGGGCGCTGAGTACGAGACTCCCGAGTTCGTCATTCCCAAGGCGACTGATCCATGTCACCACGTGTCCGAGCCGGGACAGTCCGATCGCGACGTTCGATTCGGATCCGCCGACGCTGAGCCGGAATCGCTGGGACGCATGGACGGGGCCGGCCTCGGCGGTGGTGAGACAGGCCATGCATTCGCCGATGGTGACGACGGTGCCGGGCGAGGGAGCGTTCACGTGCGGTCCCCCATGCCGGCCGCCACAGCTTCCAGGACCTGCTGTGCCCTCTGGCGCAGTGCCCTCCGGTTCCCGCCGGACAGGGCGTCGCCCAGGAGCGGCCCGCCCAGGCCGACCGCGTCGGCGCCGGCGAGGATGTACGACGCCGCGTTGTCGATCTCGATCCCGCCCGTCGGGAGCAGCGGGATCGCCGGCAGCGGCCCGCGTAGTTGCCGGACGAACTGAGGCCCGCCGACGGAGGCGGGGAAGAGCTTGACCGCGGTAGCGCCGGCTTGCCATGCGTGAACCACCTCGGTCGAGGTCCAGGCCGCGGGGAAGAGCGGGATGTCACGATCTCGGCAGGTCCGCATCACCGACGGTGAGAAGTCGGGGGCGACGATGAACGCCGCGCCGCTCTCGACGGCCTGCTCCGCCTGCGAGGGCGTCATGACCGTTCCGCACCCCAGCCGTACGTCGGCGGGCAGGAGCGTACTCCATCGCGACAGGATGGCGAGGGCGTCCGGCGTGGTCAGAGTCACCTCGATGCTCTTGACGCCGGCATCGATCAAGGTCTCGATACACGCGTCGACATAGGTGGACTGGGGGCTTCGAAGAATCGCCATCACGCCGCGCGGAACCATGTCCGCCAAACGGCTGCGCACGCGTGCGCTGTCGGGCACAACGTCTCCGTTCCTGGAAATTTCACTCAATCGGGCAAGGGCGTGAGCAGGAACCTGCTTGAGCCGAGGCGCTTCGAGATGCGATCGGCTTCGGCGGCGACCATCGGGCCGAGACGGGGAACGAGTTCGCGGGTCAGCCGGTTCTCCGGGCCTGACAGGCTGATGGCGGCGGCGGGACGACCGTCGCGGCCGAACACGACGGCCCCGACGCACCGGATGCCGGGCTCGTTCTCCACCTCGTCGACGGAGTATCCCCGCTCGCGCGTCCGTGCCAGATCGCGCCGCAGTTCTTCACCGTCGACGATCGTCGTCGGCGTCCGGGACGGGAGTCCCCTGGCGATGACCTCGTCGACGACGGCGGGCAGGTAGGCCAGGAGTGCCTTGCCCGCGCCCGTGCAATACAGCGGCATCCGCACGCCGACACGGGAGTGCATCCGCAGCGCCGCGGGGCTCTCGACCTTGTCGATGTAGGTCATCTCGGTGCCCGAGTGGAGAACCAGATGTGCGGTCTCGCCCGTGCTCGCCACGAGGGATTCGAGGTGCTCGCGGGCCACGGAGCGCAGGTCGAGGCGGTCCAGGTAGATCCCGCCAAGGTAGGCCGTATGCTGCCCCAACCGATAGCCGTACGGTGATTGCTCGACGAGGCCGGCGTCGATCAGGGGTGCCAGGAGCCGGTGAACCGTGCTTTTGGACATGCTCAGTCGTTTCGAGAGTTCCGGGAGCGCGCAGTCCTGTCCGCCGTCGGACTGCCAGGCCGCGATCTCGTTCAGCACGTGGATCGCCCGTCGCAACGAAGACGAGTTGTTGCGCGTCGGTTGCTGATCTTTCGGGCTCGCCTCTGCCATCACGCCCCACATCGTGTTCGGCCCTGGACATCCGGTCTCTGTGGCCTCGACCTTGGCGGCAATCATGTCAACGCCGTTCGCATATTGCAAGATAGTGTTTTGCATTGCAGAACAGAGCTGGTAGCCCGGCATGTCCGGCCAGGCCGGACTACCCGCTCGGGTAGGCGATCGCGTGACCGCCGCCGAGGTCGAGCCGGGGCAGCGTCACTCCGCGCGCGCCGCGTGCCGGGCCGCGCCCAGTGGTGCGGCCCGGCCAGTGGTGCGGCCCGGCCAGTGGCGCCTACATCGCCGCGCACACCGGCGTGTCCGAAGCGCGATGTCTCCCGCGCATCCCGCGCCGGGACGGCGTTCGACCCGCTGTCATCCCCGGCCGAGGAGTGCCTCGACATCGGTGTAGCGGGCGAGTGCGTCCGGGTCGAGATCAATGCCGAGCCCGGGGGTGTCGGGAATGGCCAGCATGCCGTCCGCGTCCAGGGTCCAGGGGCGGGTGGGGAACTCGTCGACGTACGGCGAGCCGCTGATGTACTCCACCAGGTCGGTGTCCGGCAGTGCGGAGGCCAGTTGCAGATCGGCGGCCAGGCCGATGGCGGTGTTCCAGCCGTGTGGGATGAGCCGGATGCCGTGGTCGGCGGCGGCCCATCCGATGCGTCGCTGCTCGCTCAGGCCACCGACCTTGGTGACGTCCGGTTGGACGATGTCGAACGCCCCGGCGGCCAGCCACGGGAAGAACGCCTGGCGGCGGGTGAACACCTCGCCGCCCGAGATCGCCACATGGGACTTCCGGCGCAGGGCGACGTAGTCGTCGAGCGCGTCGGGCGGGAGCGGCTCCTCGAACCAGGCCACGCCGTACGCGTCGAGCATGCGGGCGGTGCGCAGTGCCCACTTGTAGCCGTTGGACCAGGCGCTGTCACTGGCGCCGGCGTCGACCATGAGCATCGCGTCCCGGCCGACGGCTTCGCGTGCGGCGGCCACGATCTTCTCGTCGAGTGCGTCGCCGACCCGGCCGAACGGCCCCCAGCCGATCTTGAACGCCTGCCACCCCTGGGCGGCCAGGCGGCCGAGCCGCTCGGCCAGCCGTGCGGGCTCCTCCATCAGCAGGGAGGCGTACGGCCGGACCCGGTCGCGGTATCGGCCGCCGAGGAGGCGGCCCACCGGCTGGCCGGTCGCCTTGCCGAGCAGGTCCCACAGCGCCTGGTCGATGCCGGAGATCGCGTGGGTGATCGAGCCGCCGCGGCCCATCCAGAACGTGGTGCGGTGCAGCCGCTCGGCGACCCGTTCCGGCTCAAGCGCGCTCTCGCCGATCAGGGTCGGGCGGAGTATCTCGAGTGCCCCGTTCACCAGGGCCTCGCTGGTGAACACACTGCCGATGCCGACCATCCCGGCGTCGGTGTGCACGGCGACCAGCGTGTGCACGTTGTCGTCCGGGCTCAGCTCGTCCTGCCAGCCGCCCGCCGGGGTGGCTCCGCGCAGCCCGGCCGCCCGCACATCGCGAATCCTCATCGTCCGCCTTTCAGATGTCGTCCTGCCCTGGTCCCCAGGTGCTTGCCGTTCTCGACCACCAGCGCGCCGTTGACCAGGACGTACGGCACGCAGTCCGGATACCGGTCCGGTGTCCGGAAGGTGTCCAGCCGGGCCAGCCGCGCCGGGTCGAACACGGCGAGGTCGGCCCAGGCGCCCTCGGCGATCCGGCCCCGCCCGGCCAGCCCGAAATGGTCGGCGACCATGGCGGTCATCTTGTGGATCGCCGTGGCCAGGCCGAGGGTCCGCCGCCGTAGTACGTGGTGGGCCAGGTAGTGCAGGTGGCCGGAGAAGAACAGCGGGTGCCGGGTGCGTACCGCGAGCGGCCCGTCGAGCCGGCTGGAGAACCCGTCGACACCCAGGCAGAACAGCGGGTGCCCGACCGCCCGGGCGACGTGCTCCTCGGTGAACAGCCGCCCGATGAACTGCACGGCGGACATGTCGGGACCGGCCGCCCGCAGGATGTCGAAGAAGCAGTCCCATTCGTCCCCGCCGAGCTCACGGGCGATCTCGGGGAAGGTCCTGCCTTCCAACTCCGGCGTCGCCGGGCTGGTGGCCAGGGTGACCCGGTCCCATTCGCCGCGGTGAACGAACCGCCAGTATCGGTCGCAGTCGCCGCGCAGCCGCTCCCGCACCTCCCGGTCGCCGAGCATGCGTGTCGCCTCCTCGGCGCCGCAGGCCAGCAGCCAGTCCGGGAGCAGGCCTACAGCCAGGCCGATCCCGTCGGGGTACGGCGTCATGTCGGCGAGCACGTCGAGCCCGCGGTCGCGTTCGGCGGCCAGCCGTTCGACCGCCCGCTCCCAGGCGCCGGGGTCCGCCCCGGTGTTGTGCCGTACGTTCAGATGGGACAGCTGCGCCCGCAGGCCGTCATCGACCCGGGCCACCTGGAAGAACTCGTCCACCGCGGCGGCCAGGCCGGCGTCCCTGTTGCGGATGTGGCTGGCGTACATGCCGCCGCGGCGGGCGACGACTCGGGCCAGATCGAGGAGCTCGCCGGTGGTCGCGTCCCTGCCCGAGCCGTACTCCAGCCCGCTCGTCATGCCGAGTGCGCCCGCGTCCATGGCCTCCTCGAGGTGCCTGATGGCGTCCCCGGTGTTCCTGAGCGCGGTGTGCCCGACGAACCACGCGAGGTTCTGCGCGGTTCCCCCGCCCTGTCCCCGGTCGTGCACGCGCTCCAGCAGTTCACCGAAGGTGCGCCAGTCGGCCTCGCCCTCGTAGCCGTACGCGCGCAGGGCGGCCGTCGCCTCCCCGGCGCCGGTGTCGGTCAGCGGGGCATAGGTGATCCCGCAGTTGCCGACCACCTCGGTGGTCACGCCCTGCCTGATCGTGCTCTGCGCGTCGCGGTTGCCCAGGATGGACCAGTCGGTATGGCTGTGCGGGTCGATCAGGCCCGGAGTGACCAGCATGCCGGTCGCGTCGATGGTGGTGGCCGCGCCGTCGAGGCCGGGCCGTACGGACACGATCGTGTCCCCGCGCAGGCCCACGTCGGCGAGGTACGGCTCGGCGCCACTGCCGTCCACCACCGTGCCGTGCTTGATTATCAGGTCGAACATGATCGATCAGTCCAGTTCCTCTCGGTGCCGGTCGCGGACGGTCGCCAGCAGGACGAGCGAGACGACCGCGCCGACGGTCAGGTAGTACGCGGGCGCGACATGGCTTCCGGTCCGGGTGGCCAGGAATGTGTTGACGAACGGCGCGGTGCCGCCGAACAGCGCGACCGCGACGTTGTACGAGCTGGAGAACGCCGAACTGCGCACCCGGGTGGGGAACATCTCCACGAACAGCGCCGCCATCGGGCCGCACAGGGCCGCGAAGGTGATGACGAACAGGAGTTGCCCGGTCAGTGCCCCGGCCATGGTGCCACCGGTGGCGAGGAGGAACATCGGGTAGGTGCCGACGGTGAAGACCGCGGTGGCCCCGATCATCAGCGGCCGGCGTCCGACCCGATCAGACAGCCACCCGGCCAGCACGATCAGCGGCACCTCGACGGCGAGTGCGATCACATTGGTCGTCAGCGCCTCGGCCAGCGGCAGCTCGGTCACCCCGGCGAGGAAGGCGGGCCAACTCGTGGCCGTGTAGCCGTACAGGGTGATGCCGAAGACGATGCCGAACAGCAGCAGCCAGTTCTTGCGGGTGGGGTCGCGTCGGACCTCGCCTTCCGCCTGGACACGTTCTTCCGTCCGGACGCGCAGGTAGGCGGGAGACTCGTCGAGCTTGAGCCGTACGAACAGGCCGATGGCCGCGACCAGCCCGCCGACCAGGAACGGCACCCGCCACGCCCACTCCTGATCCACCCGGACCAGGAGCGTCGCCACGCCCGTGCCGCTGAGGAAGCCGACCACGGTGGAGGCCTGGACGACACCGCCGAAGAAACCACGCCGGCCGGTTCCCGCGTACTCGATGAGGTAGGTCGCTCCGCCGGTCCACTCGGCGCCGACCGCGAGCCCCTGAATCATCCGCAGGGCCACGAGCAGCACGGGGGCGAGCAGGCCGACGGACGCGTAGGTGGGCAGGAGCCCGATCAGCAGGCTGGACCCGCCGACCACGACCATCGTGATCGCGAGCATGTTCCTGCGGCCGGCCCGGTCGCCGAACCGGCCGAGCACGATCGAGCCGATCGGGCGGCAGACGAAGCCGACCGCGTACGACGCCAGGGCGATCAGCAGTGAGGTGGTCGGATCGTCCGCCGGGAAGAACAGCTTTCCGATCACCGTGGCCAGTGCGCCATAGATGGCGAAGTCGTACCACTCCAGGACGGTGCCCAGGACCGTGGCGGCGACGACTCTGGGCGGCGCGGTAACCGCCGACGTACGTGACATAAAGCTGACCTCCGTTTGGCTGTGATGCGGCACCCTAGTGAGACGGATGGCAGATGGTCAACCATTTGCCATGGACTAGGATCCTGGCCATGACTAGGTCAGGCTCGATATCAGAACCCCTGAGCGCGATCCCCGAGTCTCGCCGCGACTGGCTGCTGCGATGGCTACGGCAGGCGATCTCGTCCGGGGAGCTCAAGGCCGGGGACCGCCTGGTGGAGCGGGACATCTCTGCGCGGTCGGGGGTGAGCCGCGGCCCGGTGCGCGAGGCCATCATGATCCTCGAACAGGAGGGCCTGGTCATCTCCCATCCCTACCGCGGCGCCCAGGTGGCTCCGATCTCCCAGGACGAGATACGGGAGATCCTCGTCCCGATCCGGCTCGTCATCGAGCGAATCGCGTTCAGGCGCGCGGCGGAGAACGCCACCTCCGAGTTGGTCGACCGGCTCACCGCCCTGGTCGACGACATGGAGAGGACCACCTCCCCGGACCGGCTGGCCGATCTCGATCTCGCCTTCCACGAAGCGGTCATCGCGGCCGCCAGCGAACCGCAGACGCTGGCCATCTGGCGGACCATCCAGCCGCGGGTCCGTGCCTACTTCGTCCGGGACGCACCGGCGCACACCGACCCCGCCGAAATCCCACGCCAGCACCGGGCGCTGCTGGAGGCCATCCGCGCAGGCGACCCGGAAGCCACCGAGCGAGCGATCGCCGAACACGTGGAGACCTACCTCGGCGAGTAGTGGGGTGTCCACGAACCTCGGCCGGGTCGGTCACCGCGCCGGAAGGGACCTCCGGTCCTCGCGAAGCCCGCTCCGCTCCACCCGCGGAAATTCCTTCGCGAGCTCGGAATTTCCGCGCCGGGCTGCCCGCATGGCTGCCCGGCGGATTCAAGCTTGCTCACTCCCGCGGACCGGCGCGGCCTGACTCGCTGTTCTCGCCTCCCGGCCGGCCATCGGCGACCACAGTGGCGACCACAGCGGGTCAGCGCCTGCCGACGGGGTATCGGACGGCGGACGGGTCTGAAGCCCTTCCGCGGATGATCCGCGATTGTCCGCGGCGTCCCTGATCGCAGCGGGCAGGGATGTCCGCCGGACGGTCAGTGGCGCTGCCCTGTCATCTGTGGCGGAGGTGGTCCTTGTCGTCAGAGCTGGGGCCGTAGGAAGCATGCCCTCGCGGCAGAGACGGGTCAAAGGCCGGGCTGTATCCCTCTGTGGAGCGCCCACCCTTGCGCTTCTTCAACCCGGCGAGATCACGACGTAGCCCCGCGAGAACCGACCGCAGGCGTCCTTTCACTGCACTGTCCTCCTTCACCGCACTGTCCTCCTTCGCAAGCGCCCCGCCTGGAACCTCACAGGGCTTCCGTCCTGCCCCTGTCCGGAGCCGATCTGGAGTGGTTCGTCGAACACGCCCGGCGCCCGCCGGCAGCTCAGGTGATCAGTGGAATGAAGATGGTGTCGACGATCTCTTGGATGGCTGACGAGGACATCGGTCTCAGGTTCATGAGTACTTCGTGTCTGAGCAGGTCGTAGGGCAACCGCGCGATTCGCGGGGTCAGTTTCGAACTATCGATCTCTCCTCGTTCGGCGGCACGTTGCGTCACGGACTCGATCAGCGACCACCTTTGATCGATCAGGGAGGTACGCAGCCCGGCGGGCGTTGTTCCAGTCTCTTCGAAGTAGGCGGCCAACTGTGCGGTCATGGTCGCGGCGAACATTGTGAACGCTCCGTTGAGCTGTTCGAGTAGCGCAATGGTGTCATCACGCAGGGATCCAGTGTCAGGATCGACGAGCGAGAACTGATCGCTGGCGCGGGTGATGGCGTCACGAACGAGTGTCTCCTTGGTCGCCCAGTGGCGGTTGACGACCGGCCGGCTGGTGCCGGCACGTTGCGCGACCCCAGCGAAGGTGAGCGCGGCATACCCGCGCTCCATCAGTTCGTCCCACGCGGCGTCGAGCAGTGCGGCCTCCAGCTCCGCGCCATGTCGGCGACGGGTGCGGGCAGGCTCTCCCCTTGTAAGATGCACGAATGCATCTTACACTCCTGGCCAAGCCCGCGACATGGGCAAACACGCCTCCTGCGCCAGTCATCCCGACAGTACTGGTGCAGCTACTCGCATCATGAGAGGGGATGCAATGGGCACCACTGCCGATGTGCAGCCGTCTACCTCGGTGACGGTCGACGTACACACAATGGGCCGCACGTTCGATGAGTCGACGGTGGATCAGTGGGAGTTGAAGGCCGCACGGCGAGCCCTGAGGAACCTGAAGACGGTGGCCGGTGGGCAGGTGATGATGGACCTCCTTGCCGAGCAGATCGACGCCGGCGATCGCTTCCACAAGGAGATCATCGAGGCTTCGGACGGCACCTACCGTGAGTCGCGCACCGAATTCACCGTACGCGGACTCAGCGGCACAGACCTGGCCAACTGGTTCCAGTCGCAGACCGCCACCGGCCGCTTCCAGGACAAGGCGTTGCTCCTCAACGCTCACCCCGAGCACTACGTCGAGCCGCCGAACTACACGGGTGGGATGGTGGAGACGATCGGGGGTCACCTCACTCGGTTCAAGGTGGCGGTGGCCCGCGAACTGCCCCCGCTGGTCGCTGAATACCTCGACCCGTCCTATCCGGCGACGCTGATGAATGCCCTGCTGAGCCTCGATGACGGCACGCCTTTCGCGTACGCCCTGCACCAGGCACGGGACACCGATACCGGCGCGGACGTCGTGGTGCGCATCATCTACCCGTCCGCCGCGCCGGACTCGATGATCGAGGGGCACTGCGAACACCTGGCGGTCGAGTTCCGCAGCTGGATCCGAAACGCAGCGACCGCGACCCGGTAACCGGCAAGCGATATCCATCGGCCCCCAGACCGGCGAGGGCTGAGAGCCACACGGCGAACGCCGCCTCGCGGCCCGCGCCCGCTCGGCGGCTCCGTTGGGACGTGGTGGGTCGAGTACCAGGCCACGATGCCGCCCAGGTCGCCATCCTGGAGATCCAGTGCGGTCATCGAACCCACCTCGAACCGCCGCTCAACCGCCGACATGATCATCGCGGGGGACTGGTGAACCAGGGTAGGGCCTGCGGGTTCTACGCTGGGCCGGGGGCGTCCTGGCGGCGTTCCCCCGGTGCCGCTGTGACGGCTTTCGTGCGTCCGGGCTCACGCGTGCCGTCGGCCCTGGTCGCTTGCCAGGCGCCGGCGAGACCGCGGAGTGTGGGGAGTGGGACAGTGAGAGGATTGCGAGGGTGACGGCAAGAACCAGTGACATCGAGAAGGCGGCCGCTGTGCTGCGCGCCGGAGGTCTGGTGGCCTTCCCGACCGAAACCGTCTACGGTCTGGGCGCCAACGCCGAGGATCCCGCCGCCGTCGCGCGCGTCTTCCAGGTCAAGGGGCGCCCGCCCTCCCATCCCCTGATCATCCATATCGGCGGCGCGGAGCACCTGGGCGACTGGGTCGAGGACGTGCCCGTGACCGCGCGCCTGTTGGCCGAACGCTTCTGGCCTGGGCCACTCACGCTGGTCCTGCGGCGCGGTCGCCGGGTGCCCCTCGAAGCGACCGGTGGCCTGGAGACGGTGGCCGTGCGCGTGCCCGACCACCCCGTCGCGCTCGCGCTGCTGTCGGCCTTCGGCGGAGGTGTCGCGGCCCCGTCCGCCAACCGCTTCGGCTCGGTCAGCCCCACGACGGCGAACCACGTCCGTACGGAGCTCGGTGATGCCGTCGACTTCGTGCTGGACGGCGGCCCCTGCGAGGTCGGCGTCGAGTCGACCATCGTCGACGCCACAGGCGACACCCCGAGCGTCCTTCGGCCCGGCGGGGTGACGCGGGAGGACCTCGAAGCGGTGCTGGGGGGCACGCTCGCGGTCCACTCGACGAGCCGCATTCGGGTGCCGGGCCAGCATCCGTCACACTACGCGCCGCGTGCGCGGGTCGTCCTCGTCGAGCCCGAGAAGGTCGTCGTCGAAGCGGAGCTCGCGCAGGAGCTGGGGCACCGGGTGGGTGTCTTTCTTCCCCCTTCCTATGGCGACGCTCAGGTGAAGGCGCATGCCGTGGTGGCGGTCCCCGGTTCGATGGCCGCCTACGCGCGCGGGCTGTACGGGTTCCTGCGCGAGCTCGACCAGCGGGGGTGCGACCTCATCGTCGCGTCCTTGCCGGTGGAGGAGGGGCTGGGGCTGGCGATCGCCAACCGGCTCCGCCGCGCCGCGGGGCCCCGGCCGTCCGAGTGACCGGCGCCCGCGCCGGTCGATGTTCCTGCCGACACCTGATGCGCGTCCGGCCCCGCTTGCACAAGACGGCCGAACGGAAACGCCCGGGTGAGCTCTCCACCCTGACCACCGGGTGGTGACCGAGAAGCTTCACCGCCTTCGCACGCGAGCTGAGCCGGAGCACCGGCGCCCTCGCGCCCTGTCCCGCGCCCGCTGAGGAACGGCTGTTTTCGCCGGGCACACAAAGGGCGCGTAACCCCTGTGACGCGACATGTTGGGTGTGACTTTTCCTCGCCCCCTATATATGGTGGTCGCTGCAGCTGGTTCGGCCGTCCATCCAGGACGGCCGAGGCAAGAGGGAACCCGGTGCGAGTCCGGGACTGCCCCGCAGCGGTGAGTGGGAACGACCGTTGTCACACGCACTGGATCCGGCCTACCGGCGATCTGGGAAGCGACAACCAGTAGGCAACGCGGCGACATGCCGCGCCGCCCACGAGTCCGAAGACCTGCCAGCGCGCCGCGTACTGGATGAATGGGTACGCGGCCGGTCGGAGGCCGCGCGGGACGGCTGATGGCTCTGGCGGACCGCTTTCGCGTGCTCGCCGGGATGCCTCCTGCGCGGTGCCTCGGGCCTTGGGACCGAGTTCGCGAGGAGAGGCTGTGACGGTCACAGGGGTGTCACCGGACGGGGTGTCGTCGGTGGACGCCGAGCGGCAGGTGTCCATGCCGCGACGGGTGCAGATGCACGTACGCAAGCGCAACGGGGCGAGCGAGCCGGTCGACGTCAACAAGATCGTCCGAGCGGTGGAGCGCTGGGCGGACGATCTCACCGACATCGATCCGCTCCGCGTGGCGACCAAGACGATCAGCGGCCTGTACGACGGGGCCACCACCGCCGAGCTGGATCGGCTGTCGATCCAGACCGCGGCGGAGATGATCGGCG
The DNA here is from genome assembly GCF_040644635.1 of Microbispora sp. NPDC046933. NCBI lineage: Bacteria > Bacillati > Actinomycetota > Actinomycetes > Streptosporangiales > Streptosporangiaceae > Microbispora > Microbispora sp. NPDC046933. Next base: position 192,237 of record NZ_JBEYWW010000008.1, read on the forward strand.
AGGAGCCGCAGTACTCACGCCTGGCCGCCAGGCTGCTGGCCGGGTACATCGACAAGGAGGTCCGCGGCCAGGGAGTGGCCTCCTTCAGCCAGGCGATCCGGCTCGGGCACGCGCAGGGGCTGATCGGCGACGCCACGGCCGGCTTCGTCGCCGCGAACGCCCGCAAGCTCGACGACGCGATCGACCCGAGAGGCGACCTCCGGTTCGAATACTTCGGCCTGCGCACGGTGTACGACCGTTACCTGCTGCGCCACCCTTCCACCCGGCTGGTGCTGGAGACCCCGCAGTACTGGCTGCTGCGCGTGGCGTGCGGCCTGGCGACCACACCGGCCGAGGCGATCGGGTTCTACCGGCTGATGTCGTCGCTGGCCTATCTCCCCAGCTCGCCGACGCTGTTCAACTCGGGGACCCGGCACACCCAGATGTCCTCCTGCTACCTGGTCGACTCTCCCCGCGACGAACTGGGCTCGATCTACGAGCGGTACGCGCAGGTGGCGCAGCTGTCGAAGTTCGCCGGAGGGATCGGCATCTCCTGGTCGCGGGTCCGTTCGCGGGGGGCGCTCATCCGGGGCACCAACGGGCACTCCAACGGCATCGTGCCGTGGCTGCGCACCCTCGACGCGTCGGTGGCCGCCGTCAACCAGGGTGGCCGCCGCAAGGGCGCGGCCTGTGTCTATCTGGAGACCTGGCACCCCGACATCGAGGAGTTCCTCGAACTGCGCGACAACACCGGCGAGGACGCCCGCCGCACCCACAACCTCAACCTCGCCAACTGGATCCCGGACGAGTTCATGCGCCGGGTCGAGGCCGACGCGATGTGGTCGCTGTTCGACCCGAACGAGGTCCCGGAGCTGCCCGACCTGTGGGGCGAGGACTTCGACGCCGCCTACCGCGCCGCCGAGGCCGCCGGCCGGTACGTCCGGCAGGTCAAGGCCAGGGACCTGTACGCCAGGATGATGCGCACGCTGGCCCAGACCGGCAACGGCTGGATGGCCTTCAAAGACGCGTCCAACCGGCTGTGCAACCAGACCGCCGAGCCCGGCAACGTGGTGCACCTGTCCAACCTGTGCACGGAGATCATCGAGGTGTCCGGCGACACGGAGACCGCCGTGTGCAACCTCGGCTCGGTCAACCTCGCCGCGCACCTCGCCACGCACCCTGCCGGAAGCGAGATGGACTGGGAGCGGCTGCGCGCCACCGTGCGCACCGCGGTCACCTTCCTCGACCGCGTCATCGACATCAACTACTACCCGAGCCCGCAGGCCGCGGCCAGCAACCCCCGCTGGCGCCCGGTCGGCCTCGGCGTGATGGGCCTCCAGGACGTCTTCTTCGCGCTTCGGATGCCGTTCGACTCCCCCGAGGCGAAGGAACTGTCCACCCGCATCGCCGAGGAGATCTATCTGACGGCGTTGGAGACCTCGGCCGACCTGGCCGCGAAGGCGGGCCCTCATCCGGCCTTCCAGCAGACCCGGGCCGCCCGCGGGCTCCTGCAACCCGACCTGTGGAAGGTCACCGGCACCCAGGACGAGCGCTGGACGGCGCTTCGTGAGCGGATCGCCGAGCACGGGCTGCGCAACTCCCTGCTCGTCGCGATCGCGCCCACCGCGACCATCGCGTCCATCGCCGGGTGCTACGAGTGCATCGAGCCCCAGGTGTCCAACCTCTTCAAGCGCGAGACCCTCAGCGGCGAGTTCCTCCAGATCAACAGCGCGCTGGTGGCGGAGCTGAAGGCGCGCGGCCTGTGGAACGAGGAGATCAGGACCGCCATCAAGCGGGCCGAGGGCTCGGTCCAGGGAATCGAGGAACTCCCGGCGGAGCTGCGGGAACTGTTCCGCACAGCCTGGGAGCTGCCCCAACGGGCGCTGATCGACATGGCCGCCGCGCGGGCGCCGTACATCGACCAGAGCCAGTCGCTCAACCTGTTCATGAGCGCACCGACCATCGACAAGCTCTCCTCGATGTACCTCTACGCCTGGAAGAGCGGCCTGAAGACCACCTACTACCTGCGATCGCGCCCGGCTACGCGGATCCAGCAGGCGACGGTGTCCCTCGCGCCGCAGAAGGCGCAGCCGGAGCGAACGGTCTCCGAGAAGGCGGCGATGACCGCTGAGGCGCTCGCCTGCTCCCTGGAGAACCCGGAGTCGTGCGAAGCGTGCCAATGAGCACGCGGCTCCCAAACCCCCAAGCGTTACTCGAAAGGCGACAGTCATGACCACTGCCCCCGAGGCTCCGATGCTGCTCGACCCGGGAATGAGCCTCACGCTGAGGCCGATGCGCTACCCCCGCTTCTTCGACCGCTTCCGGGACGCGATCAAGAACACTTGGACGGTGGAGGAGGTGGACCTGCACTCCGACCTCAAGGACCTGGACCGGCTCTCCCCCGCCGAGCGGCACCTGGTCAGCCGCCTGGTCGCCTTCTTCGCCACCGGCGACACGATCGTGGCCAACAACCTGGTGCTCAACCTCTACCAGCACGTCAACGCACCCGAGGCCCGCCTCTACCTGTCCCGGCAGCTGTTCGAGGAGGCCGTCCACGTCCAGTTCTACCTGAACCTGCTGGACACGTACGTACCCGACGAGGACGAGCGGTTCGCGGCGTTCGCGGCGGTCGAGAACATCCCCTCCATCCGGCGCAAGGCCGACTTCTGCTTCCGCTGGATCGACTCGGTCTTCGAGCTGCGCGAGCTGCGCACCCGGGAGGACCGGCGGGCCTTCCTGCTCAACCTGATCTGCTTCGCCGCGTGCATCGAGGGCCTGTTCTTCTACGGGGCCTTCGCCTACGTGTACTTCCTGCGCTCGCGCGGCCTGCTCAACGGGCTCGCCTCGGGCACCAACTGGGTGTTCCGCGACGAGTCCATGCACATGGCCTTCGCCTTCGACGTGGTGGAGACGGTCCGCCAGGAGGAGCCGGGGCTGTTCGACGAGGAGATGGCGAACCAGGTCCGCGAGATGCTCGCCGAGGCGGTGGAGTGCGAGGTGCAGTTCGCCGAGGACCTGCTCGGCGGCGGAGTGCCCGGCATGTCGATCGCCGACATGCGAGCCTACCTGGAGCACGTCGCCGATCGCCGGCTGGCCCAGCTGGACATCCCCCCGCTGTACGGGGCGAAGAACCCGTTCGCCTTCATGGAGTTGCAGGACGTCCAGGAGCTGTCGAACTTCTTCGAGCGGCGGGTGTCGGCCTACCAGGTGGGTGTGACCGGCACGGTCAGCTTCGACGCCGACTTCTGATCGCCTCAAGGCGCGCGACGCCAAGTGGCGGGGCTCCGCTCCCTGCGCCGGCCGGGTTCACGGGGAGCGGGGCCGCCGTGGTCGCAGACGACGTCAATTCCTTCTACTTCCGCAGAGGCGTGGCCCAGTTGATTTCGTATCCAGCCTGCTGGAGTTGTATGGCTGTGCGCTCGAGATCGTCATCCCGCAGTTCCCGCCACACCTGGAGGAGGCTTTCGACAGGCGGAGGGAGAGGGACGTTCTCATAACTGGCCGGAGTGTTCCACCGGACGACGATGGCGGGTTCTTGTCCGCTGTTCACTGGCCTCAGCTGGACGTCGATCGGATGCCAATGAAGGGTATGCCCGCCGAATCGCGCGTCGAGGATGACGATGCCTGGGGCGGTGTGTTCCCCCTGGATCTCGAGAGCGGTGCGCAGGTCGAACTCTTCCCAGAGCACGAACAATCGGGTGGCTTTGATAACGGACGGGAGCACACCGAGGCCTGCCAGCGCGGAGGCGGCGTCCGCGCCTCGGTAGAAGCGACGGCACACCACATACCCGAGATAGGCGGCTTCCAGATCCTCTGCCAGAATGTGCACCTGCGGACGAGGGCAGGTGCCATCCGCTCGAATATGAGCGTCCGCCGCCTGGAGAAGGGCGGCGGGTAACTGTTCCGCAATGTCGGGCATTTCCTGAGTATTCCACACTTGCCGGTGGGAGAATGGGGAAATGCGCGACAAGTGGGTAAGCGCTCTGCGCTCGAGGCTCGCCGGCGACGTCGGCCCATATGGCCTCTTGGACCCCATGGCGCTGAACGAGGCGGAGGAGCTGTTTTCCTGCACCACCGATCCCCGTGACATCCCCGAGAGCTGTTACCTGGTCGGCCTGCTGCATTGGCGCCGTGCCGAGCTGTTCGCCGATGAGCGGGCAAAGGGAGAGCTCGACATCGCACTCCCGCTGCTGTTCGCGCTCAACGAGTCCCGATCCCGGCTGCCCCTGCCTGACTCGGTCCTGGCGGTACTCCCGCCGAGCGTCCTGATGCCGGACGAATCCGACACGAACTGGCGGCGTCTCGTCCTCCTGTTCGGATCATGGCTCGAGAATCGGGGTAACCCACACATCCTGCGGCTGGCGGTGAGCGCTGGACGCAACGTCGTGAACGGCACCTGCTCAGGACAACCCGAGAGGGTGAGTCACCTGTGCTTCCTGGCCTCCGCTCTGCACGACCTCTTCGAACACACGGGGGACCTGGCCACGCTGGAAGAGGCCATCCAGGTCGGCACTCTGGCGGCTACGGAAGCGCGCACGGCCGACGAGAGGGTGATGAGCCTGAACGGCCTCGCCCTCAGCCTGCGAGCGCGGTATGAGCGGACAGACGAGCTCCGACCGCTCGAACAGGCCGTCGACGCCTTTCGCCAGGCGCTGAGCGTCACCCGGGAAGGTGACAGCTTGCGACCCGTCCTCCTCGACGGTCTGGGCACCTGTCTGCGCCTCCTGTACGACCGCGGCGGCGACCCGGCATCGCTCGACGAGGCCGTCAGGATGAGCTCCGAGGCCGTCGACACCATGCCGAAGGACCTGCCGGCGCTCGCAGGCGTCCTCGTCAACCACAGCAACGCGCTCCGCGCCCAGTTCGAGCGAACGGGAAGCCGGCCCCTGCTGAACCGGGCGATCGCCGCGGCGTACAGGGCGGCCGACATCGCGCCGCCTCGGAGCCCGCTGTGGCAATCGTGCCTCTACAGCGTCGGGCTCATGCTGGAGACGCAGTTCAAGCAGACCGGAGACCTGCGCGCGCTTCAGGAGGCCATCGAAGTCGGACGTGTGGTGGTCGCGGGCGTGCCGCGGGGTCACCCCGACACGGCGATGCACCAGTCGGGTCTCGCGGTAAAGCTCGCAGAGCTCTTCACCCGGACGGGCGACGTTGCCGCCTTGGACGAAGCGATCGCGTTCGGGCGTGCGGCGGCGGAGACGATTCCGGAAGGGCATCCCAACCGGGGATTGTTCCTGAACAACCTCGCCGCCGCCTTGCGCGCCAAGGCGGTGCACAGTGGCGATCTCCAGATCCTGCGCCAGGCGATCGGCTGCCAGCGGCTGGCGGCCGACGTGGCCTCGGGGCGGTCTCGAGTGGCGGCCCTGGCGAACATGACCGGAGCCCTGACCGCCTATTTCGATGGGACGGGGGATACGGCTGCTCTGGAGGAGGCCGTCGCGGCCGGTCGCCGCGCCCTCGCCGAGGTTTCGGATCACGCTCCCTACCGCGCGCTCTGCCAATTCAATCTTGCTGCGGCGTTGCGCAAGCGAGGGCAGATCGCCGGTGACGATCGGCAGGTAGAGGAGGCGATCGGACTGCTGGAAGCCGCCGCTACGACGGAAGACGCCCGGCCTGCGATCCGGGTGGAGGCGGGCAAATCGGCAGGGCGGCTGGGCATGCTTCTCGGCCAGACCGAGCGTGCGGCCGACGCGTACGCCCTCGCCGTCAAGCTGCTGCCGCGCCTGGCGGCTCGTGGTCTCCACCGCGCCGACGCGAGCCATTGGATGGCCGAGTACGCGAAACTCGCCGGGGACGCGGCGGCCTGTGCCGTAGCGGCCGGGCGGGCCGAGGAGGCGGTCGAGTTGCTCGAAACAGGTCGGGGCGTGTTGCTCGCGCAGTCGATGGACGCGCGTACCGACCTGACTGATCTGCGGGAGAGGGATGCCGATCTCGCGGAAAGGTTCACCTACCTGTGCGGTCGCCTCGACGCCGACGAAGGCGCTTACGAAAGGGCCGGTGAGGGAACCGGGAATGTCACGCCCGGAGCCCATGACGTGCGGCGAGAACTGGCCGAGGAACTGGACGCGCTGGTCGCGCGGATCCGGGCGCTGCCCGGCCTGGAGCGGTTCCTGTTGCCGCTGGAGACGGCCCGGCTCCTCGAAGAGGCGCATGAGGGGCCGATCGTCATCGTCAACGTCAGTGAGTATCGGTGTGATGCGTTGATCCTGACCAGCGAGGGGGTGCAGGTTCAGGAGCTTCCCGACCTGACCCTGGCGGAGACACACGACCGGCTCGCCGAAATGCAGGAAGCGCTGGACAGGAAAAGGTACGCCCGACGTGACCGCCGGCGGGCCGAGCAGGTCATGCACACCACACTGGCCTGGCTCTGGGACACGATCACCGGACCGGTGCTGCGAGGTCTCGGGGTCTTCGGTGGCCCGGGCGAGGGCAATGATCGACGTCGCATCTGGTGGGTGCCTTGCGGAGCACTTGCCTACTTCCCGCTGCACGCCGCGGGCCATCATCTCGACGAGCCTGGTGCGGGACGCCGTACCGTGATCGATCGGGTTGTCTCCTCCTACACCGCGACCGTACGGGGGCTCCTACATGCTCGGGCCAGGGCCGCGCGACACGTGGCCGGGCGTCCGAAGATGCTGGTGGTCGCGATGCCGCGCACGCCGGAGGCCTCCGATCTGGAGGGTGCCCGGCGGGAGCTCGACGAGATCGCCAGACTCTTCCCGGACACAGACAGTTTGGTCGGCGAGGAGGCCACCCACGACGCCGTGGTTTCCCGCCTGGCGGCGAGCGACTGGGTGCACTTCGCCTGTCACGCCGCCAACGATCCGGCCGACCCCTCCGGTAGCCTGCTGCTGCTCCACGACCACGCGTGGCGGCCACTCACCGTGCTGGAGATCTCGCGACTGCGACTGGAGAGACGCGCATTCGCCTACCTGTCGGCCTGCGACACCGCGATCACGGTCGCGGAGCTGGCCGACGAGTGCCTGCACGCCGTCACGGCATTCCAGATGGCGGGATACCCGCATGTCGTGGGCACGTTGTGGAAGATCGACGACGCGGCCGCCGCCGACATCGCCGGCGAGGTGTACGAGGATCTCGCGTCGAACGGGCCCGACGCGACCCGAGCCGGACTCTGCCTGCATCGGGCGACACGAGCGATGCGAGAGCGTTACCCCCGGTCCCCAACCCTGTGGGCCGCGCATATTCACATGGGCGCGTAAGGAGTGATCATGAGCATCGGTTTGCCGGAGAAGCTGGCCGCCCTGTGCCGAGAGCTCGGCGATCCGGAATTCACGCAACAGGCGTGCGCCGCCGGAGGAGGGAAACTGCTCGAACGGCTTCGGGAAGCCTTACGTGACGAACATGACCCATATCCGGAAAGTGAACTGGACGAGCTGAACCGGCTGTTCGCGGAGGCCGACGGGTATGGGTTCTATCCGTACGCCCAGCGCGGGTACGGGCCATTACCAGGTGCGGCGAGCGCGGCGCGCGGCGCGCAGTGGTGGAGCTGTCCGATTTCGCGCTGTGCGGGCTACGGACTGGTCCGTCGCGGCCAGGCCGCACCTGTGTGCGGTGCCACGGGTGATGAGCTCGTCGCTCGGCCGTTGACATCGTGAGCGGCTTTCTCGCCGAGATCGGCAAGAAGGTCGCCGAACGCTGGGTGGCCCTCCTGGCCCTGCCCGGTCTGCTGTTTCTGGCGGCCGCGGTCACGTCATGGACGCTGGGACATCGTCACGCCCTCGATCCGGCAGTGCTGGGGCGACAGGTGACCGTCTGGTCCACCGACCCGGCGACGCGTTCGTTCGGCGGCCTCGTAGTGATCATGGTGGCGTGCACGGTCGGCGCGGTCGCCGTCGGGCTGGCCGCGAGCGGCCTCGGGCACGCGGTGGAGCGTCTGTGGGCCCTTCAGGGAGCCCGTGCCCCTGCCCGATGGCTGGTGACGCTGCGACGCCGGCGGTTCGAACGGGCCGTACGACGGGTCGAGTCGGCCGGCACGGCGGACGCCGCCGCCCGGGCCATCGCCATGGCCGACCGCATCTGCCTGCTGCAGCCCGCCAGACCCACCTGGATCGGCGATCGCCTGCGCGTTCCGCGCGTGCGCGTCGCCGAGGCCTACGGGCTCGATCTGGACTCCTGCTGGCCGCACCTGTGGTTAATCGTTCCTGAGGAGAGCCGGACCGCGGTGCAAGCCGCGCGGGACTCGCTGAACGCCGCCGCACGCCTGACGGGCTGGTCGTCGCTCTACCTGTTGCTGGCCGTGTGGTGGTGGCCTGGCGCGGTCATCGCGGGCCTTCTGTTCGCGACCGCGTGGTCGCGCGCGCGGATGGCCGCCGCCACGCTGGCGGACCTGGTGGAGGCGATCGTCGACCTGTACGTCGGCGACCTGAGCGACCGGTTGGCCCCAGCTCGTCAGGCCGTGCCCCTCACCGGCCGCTCACTGACCAGCCTCCTCAGGAAGAGCCGCTGGGACCCCGATTATCCGGGCGCGTGGAGCTCCGAGAGCGAAACCGGACAGGCACGGGATGCGCATTAGCTCCCGGCTGGCTGACGCCGGGCGGGAGCCCGCCGGACAAGCAGGCGCGGCCGTACGGTTCATCCGGGTTCGCCTGCCAGGAGTATCCTGCTGCGCACCTGTCACCGACCTCCCCCGAACCCGTGTGGGGCCCGCCGGGTGGCAACGGCACGGTACGGAGTCCGACCGGGCCGGCCGGCCTCGGCGCGAACGAAAGGGTGTCAAGTGACGCGCTGTGAGGACGCCGAGCAGGGACCGCCGGCAGCGCCCGGAGCCGGGGTGTTCGCCGCCGACGACGAGGTCGGCGGTGATCTGGCGTCGGTGGACTGGCGGGCGACCCCGCTCGGGCCGCCGGAGGAGTGGCCGCAGAGCCTGCGGACGGCGGTGAGCATCCTGCTGTCGTCCCGGTTCTCCATGTGGCTGGCGTGGGGGCCGGAGCTGACGTTCTTCTGCAACGCCGCCTACCGCCGCGACACGCTGGGCCGGAAATACCCGTGGGCGTTGGGCCGGCCCGCCAGCGAGGTCTGGGCGGAGATCTGGGACGACATCGGCCCCCGGATCGACGCCGTGCTGGCCACCGGGAAGGCGACCTGGGACGAGGCGCTCCTGCTGTTCCTCGAACGGGCCGGCTACCCGGAGGAGACCTACCACACGTTCTCCTACAGCCCGCTCCGCGACGACTCCGGCGCGGTGGTCGGCATGCTGTGCGTCGTCAGTGAGGAAACCGAGCGGGTCATCGGCGAGCGGCGGATGGCGACCCTGCGGGATCTCGGCTCCGATCCCAGCGTGGTCCGCACCGAGCAGGAGATGCTGGCTTTCGCCTGCCGGCAGCTCGGCCGCAACCTTCGGGACCTTCCGTTCACGCTGACCTATCTGTTCGAGGACGGCGGCGACGCGCGGCTGGCAGGGGTGACCGGGATCGCCGGCGGGCATCCGGCCGCTCCCCTCACGCTGCGGGTCGGCGACCCGGACGCGGTGTGGCCCACCGCGGCGCCGGCTCGGGGAGAGCCGGTGATCGTGCCGCTCGGCCCTGTTCCGCTTGACCCTGTTCCGCTTGACCCTGTTCCGCTTGACCCTGTTCCGCTCGACCCTGTTCCGCTCGACCGGGCCCCGTTCGCCGATCTCCCTGCGGGAGACTGGCCGGAGCCGCCCACGCAGGCGCTGGTGGTGCCGCTGCTCCAGCAGGGCAGCGCGCCGTACGGGTTCCTGGTGGCCGCGCTGAACCGGTACCGCCCCCTGGACGAGGCGTACCGCGGGTTCGTCGAGCTGGCCGCGGGGCACGTCGCGGCGGGCGTCGCGAGCGCCCGCAGCTACCAGGCCCAGCAGCGGCGGGCGGAGGAGCTGGCCGAGCTCGACCGCGCGAAGACCGTCTTCTTCTCCAATATCAGTCACGAGTTCCGGACGCCGCTGACCCTGATCATGGGGCCTGTGGACGAACTGCGCGGCCGCCTGCAGGGAGCCGACGCCCAGGTGCGCGAGGAGCTGGAGGTCATCCGCCGCAACGGGCTGCGGCTGGGCAAGCTGGTCAACACCCTGCTGGACTTCTCCCGCATCGAGGCCGGCCGGATGCAGGCCGGCTACGAGCCGGTCGACCTGGCCACGGTGACCGCCGAGCTGGCCAGCCTCTTCCGTTCCGCCATCGACAAGGCGGGCCTGGAGTTCCGGGTCGACTGCCCTCCCCAGGACGAGCCGGTCTACGTCGACCGCGGCATGTGGGAGAAGGTGGTGCTCAACCTGCTCAGCAACGCGTTGAAGTTCACCTTCGAGGGCTCGATCGGCGTCACCGTGCACAGGGAGGACGCCCACGCGGTGGTGACCGTCACCGACACGGGCATCGGTGTCCCGGCCGACGAGGTGCCGCGGCTGTTCGAGCGGTTCCACCGCATCGAGAACGCCCGCTCGCGGTCCAACGAGGGAAGCGGCATCGGGCTGGCCCTCGTGCAGGAGCTGGTCGGCCTGCACGGCGGCACCATCATCGCCGACAGCACCGAGGGCGAGGGCACCCGCTTCACCATCCGCCTGCCGTACGGCTCCGCGCACCTGCCCGCGGAGGCGATCACGACGGCCGGCACCGGTGCCACCTCCACCACCGCCGACCCGTACGTCGAAGAGGCCCTGCGCTGGCTGCCGGCGGACGACGGCGGCGAGCCCGCCGGGGACACCATGGAGATGCCGTCCCGCGAGGGCACCGCCGCCCGCTCCGGGGGCTCCGCCGCGCCGGCGCGTGTGCTGGTCGCCGACGACAACGCCGACATGCGCGAGTATCTCGTCCGTCTCCTCAAGGGCGCCGGCTATCTCGTCAGCACGGCAGGCGACGGGATGGAGGCCCTGGACGCAATCCGCGAGGACGCCCCCGACCTCGTGGTCAGCGACGTGATGATGCCGCGCCTGGACGGCCTGTCCCTGGTCGCGGCGCTGCGGTCCGATCCACGCACCGCCGCCGTGCCCGTGGTGCTGCTGTCGGCCCGGGCGGGCCAGGAGGCGTCCATCGAGGGCCTGCAGGCCGGCGCCGACGACTACCTGGTCAAGCCCTTCGCCGCCGCGGAGCTGCTCGCGCGGGTGCGGGCGAACATGGACATGGCGCGCCTGCGCCAGCACCAGGCGCGCTGGCGCACCGCACTGGTGGACTCGCTGCAGGAGGCGTTCTTCGTCTGCGACGAGCAGGGCGCCGTCGTCGAGATCAACGGCGCCTTCACCGACATCCTCGGCTACGGCCCCGAGAACCTGCCCTACACGCCGATCCACCCGTGGTGGCCGGACGCCGCCACCGATCCCGAGGCCTACCAGCAGGTCGCCGAGGCCTTCGGCGGCCTTCTCGGTCCCGGCCAGGGCAGCTACACCATCCCCGTCACCCACCGGGACGGGCACCAGTTGTGGATCAGCGTCACCTTCAACCAGGCGCAGGATCCCGACACCGGGCGCCATGTCGTCGTCGGCACCTTCCGCGACGTCACCGCCGAGCACTACGCCATCCAGCGCGAGAGCGCCCTCGCCTCGCTGAGCACCGTCCTGTCCCAGGCAGGGAGCCTGTCCGACGCGCTGACCGGCGCCCTGCGGGAACTGCGGGACCTGTGGCGCGCCCGGTCCGTGCTGGCCGCCGTCTTCGGTCAGGGAGACGAACCGGCCCTGACCGCCACCGACCCGTCGGTGACCTGGCACGGGCTGCCCGGCGAACGTCGCCGTACGCTCACCGATCTGCTGCAGCGGCCTCTGCTCACCCCGGTCGCGGACCGCAACGGGGTCGGCGTCCTGCTTGAGCACCCCGAGGGCCAGCTGGCCCTGTGGGTCGACATGGGCGACCACCGGCCCTTCACCGGTGAGGACCAGCTGCTGCTGTCGCTGCTGGCCGGGCGTCTCGCCCAGGGACTGGTCCGCGCCCACCAGATCGACCAGCAGCGCGAGACCGCGATCGCGTTGCAGCGCGCCATTCTCGGCCCCGCCCAGCTTCCCGAGGGGTTCGCCGTACGCTACGAGCCCGCCACCCGGCCGCTGGAAGTCGGCGGCGACTGGTACGACACCATCGCCCTGCCCGGCGGACGCATCGGCATCGTCGTCGGCGACTGCGTCGGGCGCGGGGTGGAGGCCGCCGCCGTCATGGGACAACTGCGCAGCGCGTGCCGTGCGCTGCTGCTGCAGGACGACAGCCCGGCCCGCGTGCTCATGGCCCTGGACCAGTTCGCCGCCGGCGTCCCCGGCGCCAAGTGCACCACCGTCTTCTGCGCCGTCCTCGACCCGGAAACCGGGCACCTGTCGTACTCCAGCGCCGGACATCCGCCCGGGATCCTCGCCCACCCCGACGGCAGCACGGGCCTGCTCGACGGCGGACGTTCCGTTCCGCTGGCCGTACGCCCGGGAGCGACCCGGCCGGAGAGCGAGACGGTCATTCCCGCGCGTGCCACGCTCATGCTGTACACGGACGGCCTGGTCGAGCGCCGCCGCCGCCCGCTGTATTCGGGCATCGACCAGGCCAGCCAGGCCGTACAGGACGGCAGGAACGTCGCCGTCGACGACCTCGCCACGCAGGTGATGATCCGCCTGGCGCCCGCCGACGGCTACGACGACGACGTCGCTCTGCTGCTCTACCGGCACCCGGCCCCCCTGGAGGTGACCTTCCCCGCCGAGTCGTCGCAGCTCGCGCCCGTCCGCAAGGCGCTGCGGAGCTGGCTCGGCCAGTGCGACCTGCCGACCCAGATCGTGCAGAACATCCTGGTCGCCGCCGGTGAGGCGTGCGCGAACGCGATCGAACACGGCCACCGTCACACCCCCGGTGACATCGTCCGGCTGCGGGCCGAGGCGTCCGCCGGCAACCTGCGCCTCACCGTCGCGGACACCGGCCGCTGGAAGTCCCCCGAGCCCGAGGCGAACGCCCACCGCGGCCGCGGCGTCGCGCTCATGCGCGCCATGATGCAGCAGGTCACCATCACCCCCGGCCCGTACGGCACCACCGTCGACATGCAGATGAGGATCGCCTGATGACCACGCCCCTGACCCTCACCCCTGGGGTCCGACCGGACGGCGCCGCTCTCCTGACCGTCGCCGGTGAGATCGACATGAGCAACACCGACGCCCTCGCGGCGGCTCTGGAAAGCACCTCGGGGCCCGTCGTCCTCGACCTGACCTCCGTCGAATACCTCGACAGCGCGGGCCTGAGCGTCCTGTTCGCCCATGCCGACCACATCACCCTCATCGCCAACCCCCTGCTGACCCCCGTTCTGGAGATCTCCGGGCTCGCGGACCTCGCGACCGTCCACGACGGCGACCCCGGCGTCCGGTAGGGCCGTTTCGGCGTGGTCCCAGGGCGGGTGGCCCCAACTGAGATTTTGCTCTCGTTTGCGTTGATCTCTTTACGCGAGTCATGTGATAGTTGACTATCAAGTGGCGATGGTCGCGCTCATGGTCGGCGCCTCCGGAATCGCTGTCGTCCCCGGCGCCGGCCTCCGCGACTCACCGGGCTCGTGGTGAACGACGATCCGCTCTGGAGGCATCATGACCACTGCCGACCCCCGGACCTTCCCCTTCGGCCAGGTGGACCGGCTGGAGGTGGACCCGCTTTTCTCCCGGTTGCGGCAGGAGGAACCGCTGTGCCGGGTCCGGCTGCCCTACGGTGAGCCCGCCTGGCTCGCGACCCGTTATGAGGACGTCAAGGTCGTGCTGGGCGACGCGCGGTTCAGCCGGGCCGCGGCGGCCGGCCGCGACGAGCCGCGGATGCGGCCCCTCCAGCCCCGCTCCGGGAGCATCCTCAGCTTCGACCCGCCGGAGCACAGCAGGCTGCGCAGGCTGGTGTCGAAGGCGTTCACCGTCCGGCGGATCGAGCTGCTGCGGCCACGGACACAGGAGATCGCCGACGATCTGGTGGACGCGATGCTGGCCAAGGGCGCGCCGGCCGACCTCGTCGAGGACTTCGGGCTGCCGCTGCCGATCACGGTCATCTGCGAGTTGCTGGGCGTCCCCGTCGAGGACCGCGTCGACTTCAGGACCTGGTCGGACGCGCTCCTGTCCACCACTCGGTTCACCCCGGAACAGGTGGCGCGCTGCATGGACCTGCTGCGGGAGTACATGGCCGGGCTGATCGCCCAGCGCCGGCAGACCCCGAAGGACGACCTGCTCAGCGCGCTCGTCGCCGCCCGCGACAACGAGGAGCGGCTGTCGGAGGAGGAGATGCTGTCGCTGGCCGAGGCGCTGCTGGTCGCCGGTCACGAGACCACGGCCACGCAGATCCCGAACTTCTTCTACGTGCTTCTCACCCACCCCGAGCAGCTCGCGGCGCTGCGCGCGGACCTCGGCCTGGTCCCCAGGGCGGTCGAGGAGCTGATGCGCTTCGTCCCGCTCGGGGGTGGCGCTTCCATCGCCCGCTACGCGCTGGAGGACGTCGAGCTGGGCGGCGTCATGGTGCGTGCGGGTGAGCCGGTGGTCGTGAGCCTGGCGTCGGCCAACCGTGACGAGTCGGTCTACACGAACCCCGACGAACTCGATCTCGACCGTCAGCAGGCCTCGCACGTGGGGTTCGGGCACGGGGCGCACCACTGCCTCGGCGCCCCACTCGCACGGATGGAGCTGCAGGTCGCCCTGCGTACCCTGTTCACACGGCTGCCGGGACTCCGCCTCGCCGGCTCCGAGGACGACGTCGTCTGGAAGACCGGGTTGTCCACCCGGGGACCCGAGCACATGCGCATAACCTGGGATCAGCCGTGACGGATTAATCGATAGTCGCCTATCACTTTGTTACCCTGTGGGGGTGACCACCGAGACCTCGCGGCGGCTGCGTGCCGACGCCGCACGCAACTCCGGGCGGATTCTGCGCGCCGCCCGGGAGGTCTGGGCCGAACTGGGGCCCGACGCGCTGCTCGAAGACATCGCCCGCCGTGCCGGGGTCGGCATCGCGACGCTCTACCGCCACTTTCCGGACAAGGCGGGCCTGGTCCGGGCGGCCCTCGACCAGAGCTTCGCCGAGGACATCGCCCCCGCCATCGAGCGGGCGCTCGGCGACGACGACCCCCGGCGCGGTCTGGCCACCGTGCTCGAGGCGGCGATGTCCACGGCGGCCCGTGAGCGCAACACCCTGGCCGCCGCCCGGAACTCCGGCGCCGTCACGGCGGAGGCCAGCAGCCGGTTCATCGAGTCGCTGACCCTGCTGGCCCGGCGGGGGCAGCAGGCCGGGCTCATCCGTGCCGACCTCGTCCCCGACGACCTGCCCAGGATCATGGTCATGCTGATGGGCGTGCTGTGGACGATGGATCCCGGGAGCGACGGCTGGCGGCGCTACCTCGCGCTCGTCCTCGACGCCCTGTCTCCCGGCGCGGCCACTCCGCTGCCGGCCGCGGTGAGCCTGGCGAGGGCGGCGGCCGAGGGGGTGTCCGGCTCGGCCTGGTAGGCGATGACGACCTGGCCGTCCGCCCCGCCGACCGCCAGGCTGTGACGCCGCAGCACGAGCGGCCCGACGACGGGATGGCTGAACTCCTTCGTCTCGTCGCGCGTCGGGCGGACGTCGTGGCGTTCCCACAGGCGGCGGAAGTCGTCCGAGGCCGCCGACAGCTCCCCGACCAGCTCGCGGAGGGCCGGGTCGTCGAGGTCGGCACCGGCCACGGCCCGCAGCGCGGCGACCGAGTCGGCCGCGACGGAGTCCCACGTGGGGAACAGCGCCCGCGCGCCGGGGTCGAGGAAGACGTCTCTGACGAGGTTGCGGCCGGGCCGATACATGGGCGCCAGGGCGATCGCCGTCGCGTTGGCGGCCAGCACGTCGAACCGGCGTCCCCGCAGGTAGGCGGGCGTGCCCACCCACGTGTCGAGGAGCCGCTGGGTGCCCGGGGCCGGTCGTTCCTCCGGCCGGTGGGGTGGCTCGCCGCTCCGTCTCGGCGCTTCGCGCGCCAGGGCGTGCAGGTGGGCCGTGAGATCGGCGTCGAGGCGCAGGGCGGCGGCGAGCGCGTCGAGCACCTGCTCGGAGGGGTTGCGGTCGCGGCCCTGCTCGAGCCGGGTCAGGTAGGCGAGGCTGACGCCCGCGAGCGCGGCGAGCTCGTCGCGGCGCAGCCCGGCCACCCGGCGCCGCCCGGTCTCGGGAAGCCCGGCGTCTTTCGGGCGTACGAGCGCGCGGCGGGCCTTGAGGAAGCTGCCGAGAGCGTTGTTGCCGGCCATGTCACCCGCCACTGTAGGCAGGGCCCGCCGGTGATGGTGACCCTGTCACGGTGATGGCTGTTCCGTCCCGCGTCGGCCAAGGTGTTCGGTATGAGTAGCGAACACACACGCACCTGGTTCATCACCGGAGCATCCCGCGGCTTCGGGAACGTGTGGACGCGGGCGGCCCTGCGGCGCGGTGACCGGGTCGTCGCGACGGCCCGGGATGTTTCCACGCTGAAGCCGCTCGCCGACGAGTTCGGTGACACCGTCCTCCCGCTGACGCTCGACGTCACCGACCGGGAGGCCGCCTTCACCACGGTGGCCCGGGCGGCCGAACGCTTCGGCGGGATCGATGTCGCCGTCAACAACGCCGGGTATGGCCTGTTCGGCGCGGTGGAGGAGGTCACCGAGGCCCAGGCGAAAGCTCAGTTGGAGACGAACCTGCTCGGCGCGCTCTGGGTCACCCAGGCTGTGCTGCCCGGCATGCGGGAGCGCGGGCGGGGTCACATCCTCCAGGTGTCGAGCATCGGCGGCGTCGCCGCGTTCCCCATGCTCGGGCTCTACAACGCGTCGAAGTGGGGCCTTGAGGCGTTCAGCGAGTCGCTCGCCCAGGAGGTCGCCCCGCACGGGATCCGGGTGACGATCATCGAGCCCGGCCCGTACGGCACCGACTGGAGCGGATCGTCGGCCGTCCACGCCGAGCCGCTGCCCGCGTACGAGCACGTCCGGGAGGCCCGCCGGGCCGCCGCGGCGGGGAGGGTCCCGATCGACCCCGAGGTCACGGCCGAGGCGGTCCTCGCGGTCGTGGACGCGGAACGGCCCCCGCTGCGCCTGTTCCTGGGCGGCTACTGCCTGCCGATCGCGGAGCGGGTCTACGCCGAACGCCTGGGCACCTGGCGGGAGTGGCGCTCCCTCGCCGAGTCCGCCGACGGCTGACCCTCGGCGCGGCTTACCACGGCCCGCCGGCGCTGCTCGCGGTCACCGTACGCCGCCGGGAGGACCGCCGCGAGGACGCCTGAGCCGGCGGCTACCCGACTCTGGTCGCTCCGGCGTGGAGTTCGGCGAACAGCCGCTCCCAGGCCAGGCGTATCCCGTCCATGTCGTACCGCCTGACCGACATCCTGGCCGCCTCGCCCAGCGCGTGCCGTAGCGACGAGTCGCCGATCAGCGACTTCATGGCGGCGGCGAGCGCGCTGACGTCCTCGGGGGGAACCAGCAGCCCGTCCCGGCCGTGCGTGACGATGTCCGCGGGCCCGTGGGGGCAGTCGAAGCTCACGACGGGCAGCCCGTGGGCCATCGCCTCGATGAGCACCATGCCGAAGCCCTCGTATCGCGAGCTGAGGACGAACATCGCTCCCTTGGCCAGTTCCTGTTCGAGCGTGGTCGTGCCGCCCATCAGGAAGGCGTGGTTGTAGAGATGCAGGCGGTGGATCAGCCGCCGGAGCCTGCCGTGCTCCCTGCCGTCGCCGTAGATGCGCAGCTGCCACCCGGGGTGGTCGGCGACGACCTCGGCGAACGCCTTGATCAGCAGGTCGAACCCCTTCTGCCGGGTGAGCCGCCCCGCCGCCACGACGATCCCGCCGTCCAGCGCGGCGGGAGCCCGGTCGGCGGGCGTCAGGCCGTTGGGGATGGTCGCCAGGCGGGCCGGCGCGCCGTCGAGCAGCGCCGCGTACTCGACCGCGTCGGCGTCGGTCAGGCTGACCACGGCGTCCAGCCGCGGGTACCAGCGGGCGATCTCGGCGACGAGCTCGGGCTTGTGGGAGCGCAGGTACATGTGTTCCTGGGCCACCCGTACGACGTTCCGCGGGGCGTAGCGGGCGGACAGCAGGTTGAGCGCGGGACGGGTCGTGACCAGCACCCCGCCGTCGAGCGAACGCAGGTATCTCACGATCTTCTGGTCGCTCAGCCGGCTGAAGGTGGCGTAGCGCACCTCCGCGGGCGGGACGAGGCTGCTCGGCCGGTGCCGGAGCCAGTCGCGGACGGGATGCCGCCAGCGCGGGCCGCGCAGGTCCGCCAGGGCGCGCGTGCGGACCCGGGGATCGACGGGAAACCTGGGCCGGTCCCCGGTCCGGAAGACGCTGACCAGCTCCACGTCGTGATCGGCGGCAAGGGCGTTGGCCTGGTTGATCACGGTGCGGATGGTGCCGCCGACTCCGTAGGCGTTCATGAGGAGGTAACGGATCTTCATGAGTGCACCGGCCTGGAGATCAGCGACAGGTTCCGCATCACCGTGTAGTAGGGCTTGACGCTGACGGCGCCCGCGGGCGCCTCGCTCGTCTGCGCGGGGAAGGTCATGACCTTCTTCTTGTCGCGGATGTCGTCCAGGTGGCGTCCCACCCTGAGCGGCTCCGGGTCGCCGGGCAGCCTGAGATGGAGATCCCAGACCTGACGGCCGCCGATCTCACGGCAGGCCACGGCCGAGACGACCAGTTCGATGGGGAAGGCCGCCCGGAACCGCCCGCCGTCCACGGTCGCCGGGCAACTCAGCACGAGATCGGGGCGGTCGCGGTTGGTGAGGGTGAGGATCGCGGTCGTCCGCGCCGGCGGGGTGAGGGCGGCGTCGACGATGCGGCCGATCACCAGGACCCTTCCGTCCCGCGGCCAGACCTGCTCCACCTCGGCGTGCCTGGATGTCATCGGCCCTGCCTCCTGTGCGTTCCCCGTTCACGGGGTAGCCTCGACCTACTAGTCCGATAGTAATTACTATCGTGATAGTAGTTCGTGCTCAGGGAGGTCGAGTTGATGACGGGCGAGGCGGGACATGGCGACAGACGTCCGGCGGGCATGCTGGAAGACGAGGTGCTCGCGGTGTTGTGGTCGAAGCCGGCGCCCCTGAGCCCGGCCGAGGTCCAGGCCGAGCTCGGCGGCTCCCTGGCGTACACCACGATCATGACCACGCTCGCGCGGCTGGAGCGCAAGGGCCTGGCCACCCGGCGGCGTTCGGGCCGGGGATTCGTCTACGCCCCCGCGGTGGACGAGGCGTCCCACACCGCCGAGGCGATGAACGAGCTGCTCGCCCGCAGGAGCGACCGGGCGGCGGTGCTCGCCCAGTTCGTGTCACGGCTCAGCGCGGACGACGAGCAGATCCTGCAGCAACTGCTCCGGGAGATGGACGACTGACATGCGGATCATCGTCTACCTGCCGTTCGTCGTCTCGGCCCTGCTGGGTCTCGCGATTCCGCGATTCGGGCGCAGGCTCGCGCCGGCCACCGCCACCCGGCTCCTGGTCGTGGCCGGTGCGGCCTGCGCGGTCAGCTCGGTCCTCGCACTCGTCTTCCTGGCCTGCACCTACCTCGGCCAGGTGCCGCTGGTCGCGTCATTCGGCGACTGGTCGGCCGGCCTGTTCGAAGCGCTCGACCCGGTGCCGCGCCCGGCCGCACAGCTCGCGCTGGTGGTGCTCGCGGTCGTGGGAGTCCTGACGATCAGGACCGCGGCGCGGCAGTGCCTCGCGTTGAGGCGTGCGTCGCGGGCCTGTCGCCACGCGTCCGCCGCCTCGGGTGGCCTGGTGGTCGTCGACGACCCGGTTCCGCACGCGTACGCCGTGCCAGGGGGCTTCGGCGGTCCCGGCCGCGTCGTCGTGACGACCGGGATGCTGCGTGCCCTCGGCGCGGAGGAGCGCAGGGTCATGCTCGCCCACGAGCATGCTCACCTGCGCCATCACCATCACGTCTATCGGACCGTGGCCGTCGTGGCCGCCGCGCTGAATCCGCTGCTGGCGTCCCTGCCGCGGGCGGTGGAGTACACCACCGAGCGCTGGGCCGACGAACGGGCGGCCGCGGAGGTGGGCGATCGGCGGACGGCGGCCCGCGCCATCGTCAAGGCGGCGCTGGCCACCGGGGACCGGCGGCGGGCGGGCCTCGCCGCCCTCGCCTTCGGCCATGGCGACGTGCTCCCACGGGTCAACCACCTGCTGGCCGCGCCGCCGCGCCGGCGTCCCCTGACGGCGGCCGCGCTGATCGTGGCCGTGGCCGCCTGCCTGGTCGCGACCAACGAGTCGCGCACCGACACGGAGTCCTTGTTCGAGGAGGCCGAGTCTTCTCCGCCGGTGGTGCATGTCGTCGACGGCGGGCACCACGCGGGCGCGGCGGAGGTGTCCGCCCTGCGCGGTGCGCCGCCGGGCTTCGTGCGGTGAGTCCCGCCAGGGATTCGGCCCCTTCGGATCGGAGGAGTTCCATGATCCTCAGGCGTCTCCGCCTGCCCGTCCTGCTCGTCGTCGCCACCGGTCTGCTGGGAGTCGCCGCGAGGAGCGCCACGGTGACCGGCCTGGACCTGAACGCCGACATGACGGTGGAAGCGCTGCGCACCCCCGCCCTGACACGGGTCGCCGACATCCTCGACGTCGCCTTCGGGCCGGTCGCGGGGGTCGTGGTCATCGCGCTTCTCGCGGCCGCGCTCACCCTGATGGGACGCGTGCGCTCCGCCGTACTCGTGGCCCTGGTGGTCACGGCCGGCTGGACCACCAGCGCGGTCTTCAAGCAGATCATCGCCCGGCCCCGCCCTCCGGTCGCGGGCCGGCTTCTGTTCGAGGCCGGTCACGACAGCTTTCCCAGCGGGCACGTCGCGCTGACGCTGTCGCTGGCGGTCGCCGCCGCCTTCCTCGCGGCCCGTACGCGCTGGTTCGCGCCCGTGGTGTGCGCCGGGGGCGTTCTGGTCGTCGCGCAGGCGTTCGCGCGCATGTATCTCGGTGTCCACTACCCCACCGACGTGATCGGCTCCATGCTGGCGGGCACCGCGGGCACCTCGGCCGTCATCGCTCTGCGAGGGCGTATCAGTGCTGCTCTCGAGCGCCTTCCCGGCCTCGGCGGACGCGAGGTGCCGCGGGATCGCGTCGCCATGTCCCGGCGCGCTCATCGTCCTGGGCACTCCTCCCGTAAGGGCAGCTCCAGCACGTAAGGTACGCGGCTTTTGCTGGAAGCGGAAGCAGTAATTTCTCCGCCGGGTCGAACTGCTTGGTTTCTATGGAGTTCTTTCGTCTCTATCGATGGAAAGTAGGGCTGATCGTTGACAAAGTTCTGAAGCCCAGCTCACACTTCCCAGAGTCATCGCGTTGGACTGGGATGGGGCTCGTGGGGTCGGCGTCGCAGCGCGGTGGGCTTCTGTCCGACCGACAAGAGGAGTGACATGCCTTCCTCTCGACCACGTCCCAGGCCGCGATCTCGTTCTGCCCTGGCCTCCGCCGTGCTCACGGTGCCGGCCCTGCTGCTCGGCGCGCCGGGTGCGGCCCTCGCCGCGGAGTCCGGAGCGGCGCCCGTCCTCGACACGGCCACGCTGTCGCCGGTCGCCGAGGTGCTGAACTACAACGGCGCGACCACCACCGCGTACACGCCGTCGAGCACCACCGGGACCAACGGCTGGTTCACCGGCGACGAGGTGACGTTGCGTCTGTCCGCGACGGACGACGACGCCGTCGCGTCCTTCCGGGTGACGGTCGGGTCGGATCCCGCCGTGGAGGTGCCGGCCGTACGGAACGGCGCGCGCGGCACGGCCGACTACGTCATCAGGGGCGATCGCAACAGCACCGTCCGCTACAGCGCCGTCGACGCGGCCGGCAACGCGTCGGCCGCCAAGACGATCACGGTGAAGATCGACACCAAGCCGCCGGTCGCCGCCTGGCCGGGCGTCGCGAACGGCAAGGTGCCGCACAGCGCGCTCGCCTCCTCCATCACGCCCACGCGCACCGACCCCACTCCGGGCTCGGGCGGCGCCGCGGTGCGGGACATGTGGGTCGACGGCACGTGGACCTACCCGCTGCCGCTGGACCCGGCCACCCTGTCCGTCGGCGGGCACACCTGGGCGGTCAACCTCGGCGACTCCGCAGGCAACGGTGCCAAATACACGTTGACCTTCCAGATCACCACCTCGGTCGGGGACCTGCGCGCCTTGGTCCAGCGCTACGTCGCCGCCGGCAAGGTCTCGTCCCCGAACGGCGACCGCCTGCTGGCCCTGCTGGCCGAGGCGGACGGCGGCGGCGACGCCCAATCCGCGCTGACGCGCTTCGGCCGGCTCGCCGGCGAGGTCGTGCCCGAGGGCTACATGCGCGACTCCCTCGTGAAGGACGCCGCCTACCTGGTGGAGGAGCTCAGGGGAGTCAAGCACCCCGACATCGCCACCGGCGTCACGGTGAGCGAGGGGCAGGGCATGGCCCGCGCCCCCTTCCGCGTCCCGACCGAGCCGGTGCGCAACGAGAAGCCGAAGTTCAAGATCCTTCTCTTCGGGCC
The DNA here is from genome assembly GCF_040644635.1 of Microbispora sp. NPDC046933. Classification (NCBI taxonomy): domain Bacteria; kingdom Bacillati; phylum Actinomycetota; class Actinomycetes; order Streptosporangiales; family Streptosporangiaceae; genus Microbispora; species Microbispora sp. NPDC046933. The sequence goes on from NZ_JBEYWW010000008.1 coordinate 214,557, forward strand.
GAAACCGGGCGCCTTCCGGCACGAGCACATCCCGCTGACCATGTCCGTGATCCAGGACATGGGCCGGGCCAACAACTTCGACGTCGACGTGTACGACTACCTGAGCCCCGACGTGTCGGTCCCGAACCCCTTCGAGAGCATCGAGCGCCTGTCGCGGTACGACGCGATCGTGGGCGTCTCCAGCGTCGGCAACGACACGTTCTCCACGGCGCGCCCCTCGGGGGCCGACCCGAACGTCAAGGTGAACGAGCAGGCCGTCCTCAAGCAGTACATCAACAACGGCGGCGGCTTCGTCGCCCTGCACGGCGCCACCGACTCCATGCACCAGTGGGACTGGTACAAGGGCCTGGCCGGCGGCGAGTTCGACAACCACGGGTCCAACGGCGGCGGCATCCAGAACACCTGCGGGGCCTGCAACATCGGCGAGCTGGTGACCGAGGACCGCACCAACCCGGCCACCCGGCAGTTCCCGGAGACGCTGAAGATCGTCGACGAGCTGTACAACTGGACCTTCCTGCCGCGCGAGAAGGTCCACGTCCTGCAGACGCTGAACGAGTCCACCTACGTGGGCAGCATCGGCGCCGGCGCCGGCCGGATCGAGGGCGCCGACCACCCGATCTCGTGGTGTCAGAACTACGACGGCGGGCGCTCGTTCACCCAGGCGCTCCTGCACAACTGGGAGAACACCCTCGACCCGTTGTTCCAGAAGAACATCCTCGAGGGCGTCAGGTGGGCGGCCGGTCAGACCGAGGCCAACTGCGTCACCCACGACGAGCTGCGCAAGCTCGTCGCCGCCGGTGCGGCGGACGGGTCCGTCGGCGCCGACCTGGCCTCCGGGCTGAACCAGGCGCTCGGCGCGTCGTACGACGCGTACCGCGTCAAGGACTATGCCGACGCCCTCGCGCAGGCGAAGACCTTCCGCCATCTGGTCGACGCCAACCTTCACGGGCCCGGCCACGCCACGCTCCGCGAGCGGGCGGACGAGCTGGTCTCGTGGATGAAGGTGCTCGACGACAAGGGCGCCGGACTGCGGTTCACGTCCCAGCCGAAGTCGAGGACCGTCGGCGCCGGCGAGGACGCGGTGTTCTCCGCCCCCGCGGAGGGCCGGAACGTCGCCTACCAGTGGCAGGTGAGGTCGCCGGGCTCGGCGGAGTGGACCGACGTGACCGGGCAGACGTCCTTCGCGATCGTCGTCACGGCGGCGCCGGAGCTCTCCGGTACGGAGTACCGGGTCCGCGTGTCCGACCCGACCGGTGAGCTGTTCTCCCGCTCGGCGTCCCTCAAGGTCAGCGGCCGCTGACCAGGACCGGTCGCGGTGGCCCGGGCGCTGATCGGCGCCCGGACCGCCGCGACGGCGGTTCCGCCGGCAGGCAGAGCCGGGAAGGCCATGCGACGCCGACGGCGAGCCGCCGGGTGAGCCCCTGGGTGGGCCCCTGGGTGGACCGCCGAGTGAGCCCGGGCGGGGTGCCCGCCCCGCCGACCGGACAGGAGTGGATCGATGCGTCATGCCCTCGCGCGGGCCGCACTCGCCCTGACGTCGCTCGTGTGCTGCGGCGCGTGCGGTGCGACGTCCGCCGCCGCGCTCGGCTCCCGGCCGGACGGCTCACCGCAGGTGGCGGTGTCGTCGCCGGTGTCGTCGTCGGTGTCGTCACTCGCGGCGCCTGCCCCGGCCGCGTCGGTGTCGTCGCCGGTCGGCTGCCGCACCGGGCCGCGCGCGCCCGCCGGCGAGGCCGGCTCCTGGACGCACCCGGCACAGTCCTTCTACGGCCCGTCCGACAAGGACAGGCCGACGAGGGCCAGTCTGGAGCACCTGCTCGTCAGTGACAACGCCGTGGTGATCGAATACTCGCCACGGCTGCCGGAGGCGTCGATCAGGGCGCTTCGCGACTGGACGTACCTGCAGACCGCGACCGTGGCCGTGCCGGGCGGGAGCGAACCGGCTGTGCGTGCCGCGACCGCCTCGACAGAGCTCACGTGCGACGGCGTGGACACGATCCAGCTCTCGGCGCTGGCCGGGACGAGAAGCTTCGGCCGGGTGGCCGAACACGGCGACGCCGATGAAAGGTGATCCCGTGTCTTCCGCGGCCGCGGAGTTCGGCGGAGTTGTCAATGAAAGTTTCATTGCCGGGCGTTGCCCGGATCCGGCCCGACTTCCGCGCAAATCCTTCTCGGATGAGCAGGTGCTGCGCAATTCCAACCAGAGCCGGACTTCGCGCGGATGACGGATGAGGCGTCACCCGGTGAGAAACTTGGGAGGTGGAGACTTCGGTGCCAGGTCGAGCCGAAACGCGGCTCCAGGCCAAAATACTTACGCGATTGCGTGACGCCGGTCCGCAATCTCGCATTCAGCTGTCGGAACACTTCGAAGTGTCACGTACGACGATCGGGGCGGAACTCGGCCGGCTTACGGCGCTTCAACTCGTCGAGGAAATCGGGCCGGCCGCGTCTCGCGGAGGCCGCCGGTCGACCGTCATCGATCTCGCCGGCCGGGTCCGCTTCGTCGGCATCGCCGTCGGCGCGACCTCGGTGTCCGCCGCGGTCACCGATGGCCGGCTGCGAGTCCTCGCATTCGAACGCACCGAATGCGACGTACGCCAGGGGCCCGAACCCGTGCTCGAACTCGCCGCGGAACAGAGCCGCCGGCTGCTCCTGAAATTGGGAGTGGACAGGCCGCTCGGACTCGGCGTGGGCGTGCCCGGACCGGTGGACTTCTCGCGCGGTATCCCGGTGTCGCCACCGATCATGCCGGGGTGGGACGGTTATCCGGTCCGCGATCTGCTCGGCCGGCAGTTCGATTGTCCGGTCGTACTGGACAACGATGTCAATGTAATGGCCCTGGGCGAACAACACGCGGGTGCGGCGAGCACCGTCGAGAACTTCCTGTTCGTCAAGGTCGGCACGGGCATCGGCTGCGGAATCGTGGCCAAGAGTGAGCTGTATCGCGGCATGGACGGGTGCGCGGGGGATATCGGGCACATACCGGTCGCCGACTCCGGCGAGACCTGCGCCTGCGGCAACACGGGATGCCTGGAGGCGTCCTTCGGCGGCGACGCGCTGGCTCGCGACGCGCTCGCCGCGGCCCGGTCGGGGCGCTCGCCCCTGCTCGGAGAACTCCTCGAACGCGACGGGACGCTGACCGCCGCGCAGGTGGGCGAGGCGGTCGCCGCCGGTGACGCGACGTCCGTCCAGATGGTGCGCGACGGCGGGCGGCGCCTGGGCGAGGTGCTGGCGGGCCTGGTGTCGTTCTTCAACCCGAGCCTCATCGTGCTGGGCGGTGGGCTCACGCTGCTGGGTCACGTCCTGCTCGCCGAGATCCGCGGCGCGATCTACCGCCGCTCTCTGCCCCTCGCCACCAGGAACCTGCCGATCATGATGAGCGACCTCGGCCCGCAGGCCGGCGTCATCGGCGCGGCCAGGCTCGTGAGTGAGGAGGTCTACGGGTTCCCTCGCTGATCGGCGCTCCCACCTCGACGGTCGCCGGTGGCGACATCAAGGCCGCACGGGATTGCATGATCATGCATTCCCGTGTATATATTCTACTCGTGTCCAAGGTGCTCACTTCTCTGCCTGTCGGCGAGCGTGTCGGGATCGCCTTCTCCGGCGGCCTCGACACTTCGGTAGCGGTCGCGTGGATGCGGGAGAAGGGTGCAGTGCCGTGCACCTACACCGCCGACGTCGGCCAGTACGACGAACCTGACATCGCCTCGGTGCCCGGGCGTGCCACCGCGTACGGCGCGGAGATCGCCCGGCTGGTCGACTGCCGGGCGGCTTTGGTCGAGGAGGGGCTCGCGGCCCTGGCCTGCGGGGCGTTCCACATCAGGTCCGGCGGCCGCACATACTTCAACACCACCCCGCTCGGGCGGGCCGTCACCGGCACCCTGCTGGTGCGCGCGATGCTCGAGGACGGCGTGCAGATCTGGGGAGACGGCTCCACCTTCAAGGGCAACGACATCGAGCGGTTCTACCGTTACGGGCTGCTCGCCAATCCCTCCCTGCGGATCTACAAGCCGTGGCTGGACGCCGACTTCGTCAACGAGCTCGGCGGCCGCAAGGAGATGTCCGAGTGGCTGCTCGCCCGGGGGCTGCCCTACCGGGACAGCGTGGAGAAGGCCTACTCCACCGACGCCAACATCTGGGGCGCGACTCACGAGGCCAAGTCCCTTGAGCACCTCGACACGGGCATCGAGATCGTCGACCCCATCATGGGCGTGCGCTTCTGGGACCCCGCCGTCGAGATAGCCACCGAGGACGTCACGATCGGCTTCGAACAGGGACGCCCGGTGACGATCAACGGCAAGGAGTTCCCCTCCGCCGTCGATCTGGTGCTGGAGGCCAACGCCATCGGCGGCCGGCACGGCCTGGGCATGTCCGACCAGATCGAGAACCGGATCATCGAGGCCAAGAGCCGGGGCATCTACGAGGCGCCGGGCATGGCGCTGCTGCACGCGGCCTACGAGAGGCTGGTCAACGCGATCCACAACGAGGACACGCTCGCCAGCTACCACATCGAGGGGCGGCGGCTGGGCAGGCTGCTCTACGAGGGCCGCTGGCTGGACCCGCAGGCGCTGATGCTGCGCGAGTCGCTGCAGCGCTGGGTCGGCATGGCCGTGACCGGGCAGGTGACCCTGCGGCTGCGGCGCGGTGAGGACTACTCCGTGCTGGACACGTCCGGACCGGCGTTCAGCTACCACCCGGACAAGCTCTCCATGGAGCGCACCGAGGACTCCGCCTTCGGCCCGGTCGACCGCATCGGGCAGCTCACAATGCGCAACCTCGACATCGCCGACTCTCGCGCCAAGCTGGAGCAGTACGCCAGGCTCGGCATGGTCGGCAGCCAGCAGCCGGCGCTGATCGGAGCCGCGCAGGCGGCCTCGACCGGGCTGATCGGCGCGATGCCCGAGGGCGGGGCCGAGGCGATCGCCTCTCGTGGAGAGGCCCCCACCGAGGAGGAGCTGCTCGACCAGGCCGCCATGGAGCTCGGCACCGACTGACAGCCACGACCGAGGGCGCCCGGCCTGCCGGGCGCCCCAGCGGATGAGGCGGATGCGGTGTGACGGCGTGACGCCATGACGCCATGAAACGCCATGGTGGCGGCGGGAAGTCGGGTCAGGCGCGGACGCGGGGGTTCAGGATCTCGGTGATCCGGATGAATCCGTCGGCGCCGTGGCCCTGGCCGATGACGCGGCGGGCCCAGCCTTCGGCCGCGCGCATCACACTCGCGTCGATGCCGTGGGCCTCGGAGGTGTGCACGATGTGGGCCATGGACGAAGCCGCCGAGGTGATCGGGTTGCCCTCGCCGGAGAACCCGCCGCCGTCCACTTCCGCCGCCGCCTGTTCGAAGATGGGCGGAAGGATCGCGCCGATGCCCTTGGCGAACGGCGCCAGCTCCCGCGCCGTCACCCCTTCGGCCCGCGCCACCGCCAGCGCGTGGGCGTAGCCCGCCATCGCCGTCCAGAAGACGTCGAGCAGCGCGATGTCGTAGGCCGCCGCCCGGCCGATGTTCTCACCGAGATAGGTGTGCGTGCCGCCGAGGACGTTCAGCACCGGCTGGTGCCGTTCATAGAGCTCCTCCGGGCCGCTGTGGAGGAACGCCGCGGCCGGGGTGCCGATGGTCGTGGTCGGCGTCATGATCGCACCGTCGAGATATCCGATGCCGTGCTCGGTCGCCCAGGCCGCGGTGCTCCGGGCGCGGTCGGGCGTGTCGGCGGTCAGGTTCACGAGCGTGCGTCCCCGGAGCGCGCCGGCGACCGCTTCGCGCCGCACGATGGCGTCCACCGCGTCGTAGTTCACCACGCAGATCACGGTCAGCCCGCTCGCGGCGACCGCCGCTTCCGGCGTGAGGGCGGCGTACGCGCCCCGCTCGGCCAGCTGTCGATCTCTGCCCGGTGTCCGGTTCCAGACCGTGGTCCGGACGCCGGCATCCAGGAAGGCTCCGGCCAGGGCCCGGCCCATCGGCCCCAGGCCGAGCACGGTGACGGCAGACTGATCGGTGTGCTTGCTCATATCTCAACTCCTGCGTGCATGACAGCGCTGGCGGTGAACGGGGTGGAAGAATGACGCGTAGCCGTGTCCAGGACCTGAACGTCTGCGGGGTGACCGCCGCGATCGCCGTGATCGACGGCAAGTGGAAGACGATCCTGCTCTGGCTCCTGGAAACCGCTCCGCGTCGTCCCGGCGAGCTGGTCCGGCGGCTGCCGGGCCTCACCGAGAAGGTGCTGACTCAGACGCTCCGGGAGATGGAGGCCGACGGGCTGGTGCACCGTGAGGTGCACGACGGCCGTCCGTTGAAGACCGTGTACTCACTGACCGAGTTCGGCCGTGAGCTGTCCGAGGCGCTGGCGCCGCTGTCCGACTGGGGACATCGCCGCCTGGAGAAGCTGGCCCTGGAGAAGACGGCCCCGCAGAAGACGGCCGGGGAGAAGACGGCCCTGCAGAAGCCGGCCCTGCAGAAGTCGGCCGGGGAGAAGCCGGCCGGGGCTGCGCCGGCAGGGCCCCTTCCGGTCTCCTGACACACCGCCGACACCCCCGTTCCGCCTGAATCAGGGCCGCCCTCCGGCCGCCCGGAACCAAGCTTCACGCCGCTCCGGCCCGCCGACAAGTACCCACAAAAAGGTGGGTAGACGGCACGCCCCGGCACGCGCCCCTGCCCCGACGCGGCCCCCGAGGCCGCCGCCCCTGCCCCCGACCCGGCCTCCGGTGGACGACTGTCTTTTGCACAGTGCATACGTTCCCTTTACGCGGGTAGCGCGGCCTTGTTCGCGAGATCGACCACCGGAGGGGGAGGCGCGGTGGCACTGCGGATCGAGGACTACGGGCTGCTCGGCGACCTGCACACGGCCGCACTGGTCGGGCGCGACGGGTCGATCGACTGGCTGTGCCTGCCCCGGTTCGACGCCCCCGCGTGTTTCGCCGCCCTGCTGGACGACGAGCGGGCGGGCTTGTGGCGCCTGGCTCCCGCGGCCGGCGGGCTCTGCGCGCGCCGCCGCTACCGCGGCGACTCCCTCGTCCTGGAGACGGAGTGGGACACCCCCGAGGGATCCGTACGCGTGATCGACGCGATGCCGCCACGCGGCAGGCGGCCGACGTGGTGCGAGTCGTGGAAGGCGTCAGCGGACGGGTGCCGATGCGGATGGCGCTGCGGCTGCGGTTCGACTACGGGCACATCGTGCCCTGGGTGCGGCACCAGGACGGGCGCCTCGCGGCGGTCGCCGGTCCGGACGCCGCCTGGCTGGAGACACCGGTGCCGCTCCACGGCGAGGACATGGCCACCTATGCTGAGTTCGAGGTCGCCGCCGGACAGCGGGTGCCGTTCGTGCTGACCTACCGGCCCTCGCACGAGCGCAGGCCGCGTCCGGTGGACGCGGAGAAGGCCCTCGCCGACACCGAGGCGTTCTGGACGTCGTGGATGCGCGGCTTCCGATACGAGGGCCGGTGGGAGGATGCCGTGCGCCGATCGCTGGTCGTGCTGAAGGCGCTGACCTACGCGCCGACCGGCGGCATCGTGGCCACGGTCACCACCTCGCTGCCGGAACAGCCGGGCGGGCCGCGCAACTGGGACTACCGGTTCTGCCGGCTGCGCGACGCGACGTTCACGCTGCAGGCGCTGCTGGGCACCGGCTTCGTCGCCGAGGCCAGGGCCTGGCGGGAGTGGCTGCTGCGGGCCGCGGCCGGAGATCCGGCCGACCCGCGGGTGGCCGGCACCGTCGAGGCGGTGCGACGCGAGCTGTGCTCCGACGGGTTCCTGCTGCGCTACCAGCCGCAGGCCGACGGCAACGTCGCGGGCCTTCCCGGCGCCGAGGGCGCCTTCGTCACCTGCACGTTCTGGCTCGCCGACGCCCTGTACGGCATCGGCCGCCAGCGGGAGGCGTACGAGCTGTTCGAACGGCTGCTGAGCCTGCGCAACGACCTCGGCCTGCTGAGCGAGGAGTACGACCCCGTCACCGGGCGGCAACTCGGCAACACCCCGCAGGCGTTCAGCCACGTCGGGCTGGTGAACGCCGCCCGTCACCTGTCCGGCACCCGGCCGGCCGAGCACGTCGCGCACGGCCACGAGCACGTTGGAGGTGAGCACTGATGCTCGCTCTCACCGTCATTCCGCTGCGGAAGGACTCCCTGGCGGTCACCGAGGTCCCCGATCCCGAGCCGGGCGAGGGGGACCTGCTCGTCGACGGTCTCGCCGTCGGCGTGTGCGGCACCGACAAGGAGATCGCCGCCGGCGAGTACGGCTGGGCCCCGCCCGGCCGCGACCGCCTGGTCATCGGCCACGAGTCGCTGGGCAGGGTGCGGCAGGCGCCCTCCGGCAGCGGATTCGCCCCGGGCGACCTGGTGGTCGGAGTGGTCCGGCGGCCAGACCCGGTGCCGTGCGGCGCCTGCGCGCACGGCCAGTTCGACATGTGCCGCAACGGCCGCTACACCGAGCGCGGCATCAAGGAGCTGGACGGGTACGCCAGCCAGACCTGGGCGGTGGAGCCCGGTTACGCCGTCAGGCTGGACCCCGGGCTGGCCGACGTCGGAATGCTCCTCGAACCCACCAGCGTCGTCGCCAAGGCTTGGGACGAGGTCGAGAAGGTCGGCGCCCGGGCCTGGTTCGCGCCGAAGACCGCGCTGGTCACCGGCGCCGGGCCGATCGGCCTGCTCGCCGCGTTGCTCGGCGTGCAGCGCGGGCTGGAGGTGCACGTCCTCGACCGGGTCACGGAGGGCCCAAAACCGGGCCTCGTGCGGGACCTCGGCGCGGTCTACCACGCCGAGGACGCCGGCGAGGTCGCCGCGAAGGTGCGCCCCGACGTCGTCATCGAGGCGACCGGCGCCGGACCTGTCATCTTCGCCGTGGCCGCCAACACCGCGCCGTACGGCATCGTCTGTCTCACCGGCGTCTCGTCGGCCGGGCGCCGGATCACGCTCGACGCGGGCAGCCTCAACCGCGAGATCGTGCTGGAGAACGACGTGCTCATCGGCTCGGTCAACGCCAACCTCGGCCACTACGCCGCCGCGGCCGACGCCCTGGCCAAGGCCGATCTCGCCTGGCTGAACCGGCTGATCACCCGCAGGGTGCCGCTGGAGTCGTTCCGCGGCGCCTTCACCGCCGGGCCGGAGGACGTCAAGGTCGTCGTCACGCTGTGACGTCCGCGGGTTCACCGCATCGCCTGTCTCACCCGATCCCGGCATGTTTCAGCACAGACCGGGGCTCACAGGTATGAGGTACGCGCCCGGTGGCGGAACATCCACCAGTTCCAGATCTGGGAAAGCAGCATCAGCGGCACCATGACCGCGGCGAAGCCCGCCAGAAGCCGCAGCGTGCCCGCCTCCGCCATCGTCTCCGCCAGTCGCAGGCCCGTGCCGGGGGTGCCGGAGGAGACCAGCACGAAGGGGTGCAGGCCCGCCCCGAGGGCGACGACGGGCAGGGCGGCGGCGCACGAGGTGGCGGCGAAGGCCCGGCCGGTACGGCCCGCGCGCAGCAGGGCAGCCGCGGCGAGGAGCACGACCACCAGGGCCGCGCCGGTCGCGAGTGCGGGCCAGGCGTTGACGACGGCGTGCCGCGCCGAGGAGAGTGATCCGGTGACGAGGATGGCCGCCGCCGCCACGGCCGCCACGAGCAGGGCGTGACGGCCGGCCCTCGCCGCCCGCGCGCCCGTCTCGCCGTCGGTTCGCCAGGCCAGGAAGGCCGCCCCGTGCGCGAGGAACACCGCGGTGGTCGTGGCGCCGCACAGCAGCACGAAGGGATGGACCAGGTCGGCCGGGCCGAGCGAGAAGGCGTTCCGGGCGTTCAGCGGCACCCCGGCGAGGAGACGGCCCGCCACGAGCCCCCACCCCGCGGCGGGCACCAGCCCGCCCAGGAAGATCAACCCGTCCCAGAGCCTGCGCGCCGAGGCGCTCCGGTGGCGGCTGCGCAACTGTACGGCGGCGTTGCCGACGACGATCCCGGCCAGGATCGCCGCGAACAGGAAGTACATGCCGGACAGCAGCCGCCCTTCCAGGAAGGGGAAGGCGCCGAAAAGCACCCCGGCCGCGGCCACCAGCCAGACCTCGTTGCCCAGGAAGAACGGGCCGAAGGCGTTGAGCAGCGCCCGCCGCTCGCCGTCGTCACGGCCGAGCCAGAGGGTGAGCATCTGCACGCCGTAGTCGAAACCGGCCAGGACGAAGTAGCCGGCGAGCAGCAGCCCCAGCAGGGCCGGCCACACGAGTTCGAGGGTCACGGTGTTTCCTCTTTCACAGGGCGAGCGACGCCGTGGGCCGCTCCGCCTGCCCGTCGCCCGGTGATCCGCCCAGGTCGGTGACGGCCGGGCCGCGGCGGGCGTACCGGGCGATCAGCGTCCAGTCGGCGACCGCCAGCGCGAGGAACACCCCGCAGAACAGGACCAGGGACGCCGTCATCGAGCCGACGGGCGACCGCGCGGCGGCCGTGGTGAGCTCGCCGTACACGGTCCACGGCTGGCGTCCCACCTCGCGCAGCAGCCACCCGCCGAGCGCGGCGACGAAGGGCAGGGGAACCGCGACCAGCATCAGGTACGCCGCCGGGCGGAACCGGAGGTACCAGTCCCGGTAGAGCAGGACGAGGGCCACGACGACCAGCAGGAAGATCAGATAACCGACGCCCTGCATGACGTCGAAGGCGGTGGCGATCCAGGCGGGTGGCCGGTAGTCGCCCGCGCCGAACCGCTGCGCCAGTTGCGCCTGCACGTCCTCGACCCGCAGGGAGCCGACGTCGTCGATGTGGCCCCGCAGGGTCGCCGCCTTCATCGGCTGGGTGTCCACGAGCGTCGGGATCTGCACGAACCCGTAGTAGAGCGCGACGAACGCCGCGGGCGTGGCCGTGAACAGGCCGAGCCGCAGCGAGGCGCGGAAGAACTCCCGCTCCGCCGTGCGCTTGAGGAAGTGGTAGGAGCTCACCCCCGCCACGAACACGCCACCGGTCATCAGCGCGGCGGTGCCGGCGTGCACCAGCGCGTTGATCGCGTTGGGGTTGGTGAGCATGGCGCCGAAGTCGGTGAGGTAGGCGACGCCGCCGCGCACCTCGTGCCCCACGGGGTGCTGCAGGAAGCCGTTGGCCACCATGATCCAGTACGCCGAGGCGTACGCGGTGAGCGTGACCAGCCAGATCAGCGTGACGTGCACGGCCTTCGGCAGCTTCCCCCAGCCGAAGATCCACATGCCGAGGAAGGTCGACTCGGCGAAGAAGGCGACGATCGTCTCGAGTGCGAGCGGGGCGCCGAAGACGTTGCCCGCGTACTCGGCCAGCCCGCTCCACGCCAGCCCGAACTGGAACTCCATGACCAGGCCGGTGACGATGCCCAGCACGTAGTTCACGACGTAGATCTGCCCCCAGAACCGGGTCATGCGCTCCATGAGCGGTGCGCCGCCGAGGGCGTGCCGGGTGTGCATCACCGCGATCAGCGGGGCGAGGCCGAGGGTGAGCATCACGAACAGCCAGTGGAACCCGGCGGTGGTCGCGAACTGGAGGCGCGCCAGCGTCTCGTCCGTCATCGGCGTACGCCCGTCACCCGGCGAGGAGAGGTCCGGGGCGCGTGGTAGAGCGACAAATCAGCCCTTTCCTCGCAAAGTCCGCAAGAGTGGACGGATCATATCCTCACAACCACGTCTCGCGGCAGGTGATCGGGGGCCGCCGGCCCGATCAGGAGGATGAGAGGGTCGCCCCGGCGGAGCCGAACGGTCGGCCGACTCCATGCGGGCGACGTAGGCGCGGGCGACCCGCTCGGCCAGACCCTCGGCGTCCCCCGGACGCTGTCGGCGAGGTCCCGCGTCCCCGGCACGGCGGCGAGGAACAGCTTGAAACGCGGGAGGAAATACAGGGGCTGAGGCGCGGCGGGCTATTCGGGCTCGATGAGGAAGGTCTGTCCGGGTGTGGAGGCGCAGGGCCGTTCGACGGCCTCCGCCCCCGGCTCGCCGTCGTCCCCGTTGACCGCGAGACATCGGCCGCTCGACGCCGGACGGATGCGGAAGCCGTCCCCGTCGGTCGGTTCGAGCCGGAAGCGCTGGTTGGGCCGGGCGCCGGTGCAGTCGTTCCAGGGTGCGAGCATGCCCGTCGCCGGGCCCGTCGTGACCACCGTCAGGCAGCCGACGCCCTTCGCCGGGTCGGGGTGATCCCATTGGAGGTGGAACAGGCCGTCACCCGCGGGGGTGAGGAAGGTCCGCGGCGGAATCGCCGCGGAGCAGGGACGCAGGACCGCGACCTCGTCAGCGTACGAGACGTCCCTGGCACGGCCCGCCGTCAGGCACAGGGAGGGATCGGCGGCCGCCCGCACGCGGACCCACCTGCGGGCCGGCGCCTGCCCCTCCGCCCCGGCGGCCTCGTCCGACCGTGCCTGGCCTGCGGAGACCGACGTGGAGGTGCGGGAGGTCGCCTCGCCGCTGGAGACGCGGTCGAACTGCCAGGCTCCGGCCAGGAAGAGCAGGGCCGCGGCTCCGGCGCCCGCCACCAGCCTCCGGCGCGCCGGAGGCTTCCGCCCGGCGACTCCGCTCACGGGAGGCGAGCCCGGAGCCGGTCCGGCCGCCTCGGTGGCCAGTGGTTCGTCCGGCCGGGGGACGTCTCGTCCGGGAGCCGGCGGGGCCGACGTGTCGCCCGGTGGCGGCACGGCCGGCATCCCATCGGAAGCCGCGGCGCGCGTGTCACCCCCAGGCACGGCACGCATGCCGCAGGGCGTCTCACGGGCGACAGCCAGGCGCCGGCGGGCCTCCAGCCACTCGGCGACGGTGTCCTCGTCCGCCCCGCAGGCCCGTACGAACGCGGCGAGCAGGTGTTCGCGCGGCAGATCCTGGCGGCTGAGCGCGTCGGCCAGGGTGGCACGCGGCAGGACGTCGCCCACAATCTCGGCGCGGCGTTCGAGCTGCCGGTAGCTGCACCCGCTCCACGCCCGGAGTCGCCTCATCAGGGCGACGAACTCGGCGGGCGTGGTGGCGGCCTGCGGCTGCGGCCGGGTGTCGGTCACGCTCTCCCCATTTCGTAGATCCCTGCGCTTCCAGGCAGCCTATGCATGCTCCGGGGGTGTCCGAGATCGTCCGGGAGTGTCCGGGAAAGCGCCCATGGGTGGACGTGAGCCCGCACGCCGGGCCACGGTGGCCTTGCAAACGGCCCGTCGGCGCCGGAGCACCCAGGTGCTCGGGGGCGGCGTCGCGGGGGCGGGCCGTGGCGGCGGACGTGACCGCCCGACGTGACGGTGGGTGGCGGCGCACGCTCTCTCCGCAGGTGACTGGGTGCACGTCCGCCGCCACGTATCACTCGACACAAGGAAACGAACCCATGGGACGCATTGTTCTGTCTGTTTTCACCACTCTTGACGGCGTCATCGAGAACCCGCACGAGTGGGCTTTCGGATTCGTCAGCGAGGACTCGATGCAGGCCGGCCTCGACCAGATCCGCGCGGCGCGCGCACTACTCCTCGGACGGGTCACCTACGAGGGCTTCGCGGCCTCCTGGCCGTCGATGACCGACGAGGTGGGATACGCCGACGCGATGAACAACCTGCCGAAGTACGTCGTGTCGACCACGCTGACCGAGGCCACCTGGAACAACAGCACCATCATCGGCGCGGACGCCGCGGCCCGCATCGAGGCGCTGAAGAAGGAGGTGGACGGCGACATCCTCATCTTCGGCAGCGCGGCGCTGGTGCGGTGGCTGCTGCGGGAGAACCTCCTCGACGAGATGCGCCTGGCCGTCTACCCCGTCCTCGCCGGTCGCGGTGCCCGCCTGTTCGACGACGGCTCCGACGCCCCCGCCACGCTGCGGCTCGCCGGCACGCAGGCGTTCTCCTCCGGCGTGGTCCTGCTCACCTACGAGCCGACCGGCGAGGGTCTCGCCGACCCGGCCGCCGCGCGCCGGGCGGCCGAGGCGAACGCCGGGGGGTGATCGAGCGCCGCCGTGACCGAGCGCCATGGGGTCGGGCGCCATGGGGTCGGGCGCCATGGGGTCGGGCGCCATGGGGGCGGGTTCAGTGGCATCGGGCTCAGTGGCGGAGCCGGGTGACGGCGGCGTACAGGGTCAGGGAGAGGACCGCCCAGGTCAGGGTGGCGACCGTGAGGGACAGCCACAGCGGCCAGACGGTCGCCGTGAGCGCCACGACGACGGCGAAGGCGATCAGGCCGAGGGCGCCGAAGGTCGCGCCCCCCACGTCCTGCCCGGCCTGGCGTACGCCCTCCTCCTTCGCGATCAGGGTGACGCTCGCCAGCAGGATCGCCGGGAACGCGAGGAAGAGCCCGCCCGCGCGCGGGCCCGCCAGCACGGACACCACCCCCGCCAATGCCGACACTCCGGCGCCGAACGCGAAGCGGACCGCCCAGTCGCGCCTGGGCGGTCGCCTGAGCTCGCTGAGCCGCAGCCGCACCTTCCGGTCGTCGTCGGAACGCCGGCCTCTTCCACCAGGGGCGCTCACGGCAGGCGCGCCGGTGGCGGGGAGAGTTCCAGTGCCCCCGGCCCGGGAAGCGGAGTGGGGACCGCCGTCGCCCGGACGCCGAGCAGACCCTGCGGCGCCAGCGCGTACCCGACGGCCACGGCGACGCCCCAGACGGCGAGCGCGGCCAGCGCCCCCCACCAGGTGCCCCACCTGCGCAACAGGGGGACGGCGATCAGGCAGTAGAGGGTGAAGCCGACCGCGCCGATCTGCATGCCCCGGGCCGAGGCGAGGACGTCGGGGACGCCGGCGAGACCGGCGGTGACGATGAGGCTGGCCAGGGCCACCGAAGGGGCGGCGCAGAACACCCCGGCGAGCCGTTTCGGCGTCAGCATCTCGGCCAGCGCCGCGAAGGCCAGCACGAAGACGCCGCCGATCAGCGCCTTCATGACGACCTCCAGGATCTGGTCGGTCACCTCGCCCACGCCGCGTCCCCTCCCCGGAACCGACACATATGTTCGGGGGGCGCCGCTCGCCGGTTGAACCGCGTTGATTTCCGCCGCGGGAACGCCCGAAACCCGCGACGTGGGCTGCGTACAGAGCCCGTCAATACTCGGTTCGAACCCGTATGGAAGCCGTCAAGACCGGCCAAATGCCCCCGATCCCGGACTTTGCTTGTGCTGAGACCGCCGTAGAGCGGCGGACGTAATCACAACCGAGGAGTGGGGATGGCGGACGTCATCTTCGTCGCTCTGACGATCGCGGTGTTCACGATTTTCGGGCTCGTCGTGAGGGCGGTGGAGCGCCTGTGAGCGTGATCAACGCCGTCGGTCTCGGCGTGGCCGCGGCGCTGCTGGTCTTCATGGTCGCGGCCCTGCTGTTCCCGGAGCGCTTCTGATGGGCGCGGCAGCGGCAGGGGCCGTGCTCGTGCTGTCCGTCGTCGCGGTGCTCGCCGTCGTCTACCTGCTGCTGGGCGACTACCTGTACAAGGTCTACACCGGCACCCGCCACAGCGCGGCCGAGCGTCTCGTCTACCGCGTGATCGGTGTGCGGCCGGACGCCGAGCAGCCCTGGGCGGTCTACGCACGCGCCCTGCTGGCCTTCTCCGCGGTCTCCGTGCTCGTCGTGTACGGCCTGCAGCGCCTGCAGGACAGGCTGGTCCTCGGCCTCGGGCGGCCTCCGGTCCCCGCCCACGTCGCCTGGAACACGGCCGTCAGCTTCGTGACGAACACGAACTGGCAGGCGTACCCGGGTGAGACCGTCATGGGCCACCTGGTGCAGATGGCCGCACTCGCGGTGCAGAACTTCGTGTCGGCGGCGGTCGGCATGGCCGTGGCGGTCGCGCTGGTGCGGGGCTTCGCCCGCAGGCAGGCCGACACGATCGGCAACTTCTGGGTGGACCTCGTGCGCGGCACGTTCCGGGTGCTGCTGCCGATCGCGTTCGTCGCCGCGCTGGTCCTGGTCGCCGGGGGCGTGGTGCAGAACCTCGCGTCGCCGCACGAGGTGACCACGCTGACCGGCGGCACCCAGGCGATCACCGGGGGCCCGGTGGCGAGCCAGGAGGCCATCAAGGAGCTCGGCACCAACGGCGGCGGTTTCTACAACGCCAACTCCGCCCATCCCTTGGAGAATCCGGCCGGGTGGACGAACTGGCTGCAGATCGTCCTGCTCCTGGCGATCCCGGTCGCGCTGCCGCGCACCTTCGGCCGCATGGTCGGCCAGGTGCGTCAGGGCCACGCGATCCTCGCCGTCATGACGGTGATCGCTCTGGTGAGCGTGCTGCTGACGAACGTCTTCGAGGTCGCCGGCGGCGCCACGGTCCCCCGGGCCGCCGGGGCAGCGCTGGAGGGCAAGGAGGTCCGCTTCGGCGTGCCGGGCTCCGCGACGTTCGCCGCCGCCACCACGCTGACGTCGACCGGCGCCACGGACTCCGCCCACGACTCCTTCACGCCCCTGGGCGGCATGATGACGATGCTGAACATGATGCTCGGCGAGGTCGCGCCGGGCGGCGCCGGTTCCGGCCTGTACGGCATCCTCGTGCTGGCGGTGATCACGGTCTTCGTGGCCGGGCTGATGGTGGGCCGTACGCCCGAATACCTGGGCAAGAAGATCGGCTCGCGTGAGATCAAGCTGGCCTCGCTCTACTTCCTGGTCACCCCGGCGCTCGTGCTCGCCGGCACGGCCGCGGCGATGGGCAACCGGGCGGGTCTCGCGGCCATGCTGAACGGCGGCCCGCACGGGCTGTCGGAGATCCTCTACGCGTTCACCAGCGCGGCCAACAACAACGGCTCGGCCTTCGGCGGGATCTCGGCGGGCACGCCCTGGTGGTGCGTCGCGCTCGGCCTGTGCATGGCCTTCGGCCGGTTCCTGCCGATCGTCTTCATCCTCGCCCTGGCCGGGTCGCTGGCCCGGCAGGCGCCGGTGCCGGTCTCCGCAGGGACGCTGCCCACCCACCGCCTCCAGTTCGTCGGGATGGTGGCCGGAGTCACGGTCGTCCTCGTCGCCCTCACGTTCCTGCCGGCCCTCGCGCTCGCGCCGCTCGCGGAAGGACTCTCCTAGCCATGTCGACGTCATCACGGCGCGCGGGCCGAAAAAACGGCGGCAGGATCGGCGGCGGTCTGCTCGATCCCCGGCAGCTCGTGCGGTCACTGCCCGACGCGCTGCGCAAGCTGAACCCGGCGACGCTGTGGCGTAACCCGGTGATGTTCATCGTCGAGGTCGGCGCGTTCCTCACCACGGGGCTGGCCATCGCGAATCCCTCGGTCTTCGCCTGGGCGATCGTCGTGTGGCTGTGGCTGACCGTGCTGTTCGCCACCCTGGCCGAGGCGGTGGCCGAGGGGCGGGGCAAGGCCCAGGCCGCCACGTTGCGGGCGGCCAAGCGCGACACCATGGCCCGGCGGCTGGCGGACCCGCACGACCCCGCCCGGTGGGACGTCGTCGGCGCCCAGGAACTGAGACAGGGCGACCATGTCGTCGTCGAGGCCGGGGAGATCATCCCGGGCGACGGCGACGTGGTCGAGGGCATCGCCAGCGTGGACGAGTCGGCCATCACCGGGGAGTCCGCGCCGGTGATCCGCGAGTCGGGCGGCGACCGGTCGGCCGTCACGGGCGGCACGAAGGTGCTGTCGGACCGGATCATCGTACGGATCACCCAAAAGCCCGGAGAGAGCTTCATCGACCGGATGATCGCCCTGGTCGAGGGCGCCGACCGGCAGAAGACCCCCAACGAGATCGCCCTCAACATCCTGCTGGCCGCACTCACGATCATCTTCCTGATCGCCACCGTCACCATGCAGCCGCTGGCGATCTACTCCAAGGCGAACAACCCCGGCGTGCCGGACACGACCGCGCTCGGCGCCGACGGGGTCAGCGGCGTGGTGCTGGTGTCGCTGCTGGTCTGCCTGATCCCGACCACGATCGGGGCGTTGCTGTCGGCCATCGGCATCGCGGGCATGGACCGCCTGGTCCAGCGCAATGTGCTGGCCATGAGCGGGCGGGCGGTGGAGGCCGCCGGTGACGTCACCACCCTGCTGCTGGACAAGACCGGCACGATCACCCTGGGCAACCGGCAGGCGTCGCAGTTCGTCCCTGCCGAGGGCGTCGCCGAGCTCGACCTGGCCACCGCCGCGCAGCTGGCCAGCCTGGCCGATGAGACCCCCGAGGGGCGTTCGATCGTCGTGCACGCCAAACACGCCTACGACCTGCGCGAACGGCGGCCGGGCGAGCTGGCCCACGCCGAATGGATCCCCTTCACCGCCCAGACCCGCATGTCCGGGGTGAACGTCGACGGCCGCCAGGTCCGCAAGGGCGCGGCGACCTCGGTGATGAAGTGGGTGCGCGACAACGGCGGCCACCCCACCGCCGGTGTCGGGCACCTGGTCGACGGGATCTCCGCCTCCGGCGGCACCCCCCTGGTCGTGGGCGAGGTGAGCAGCGGCACGGCCCGCGTGCTGGGGGTGATCCATCTCAAGGACGTGGTCAAGCAGGGCATGCGGGAGCGGTTCGACGAGATGCGCCGGATGGGCATCCGCACCGTGATGATCACCGGGGACAACCCGATGACCGCCAGGGCCATCGCCCGCGAGGCCGGGGTGGACGACTTCCTGGCCGAGGCCACCCCCGAAGACAAACTCGCCCTGATCCGCAAGGAGCAGGAGGGTGGGCGGCTGGTCGCGATGACCGGCGACGGCACCAACGACGCCCCGGCGCTGGCGCAGGCCGACGTCGGGGTCGCGATGAACACCGGCACCTCGGCCGCCAAGGAGGCCGGGAACATGGTCGACCTCGACTCCAACCCGACCAAGCTCATCGAGATCGTCGAGATCGGCAAGCAGTTGCTGATCACCCGCGGGGCGCTGACCACCTTCTCCGTCGCCAACGACATCGCCAAGTATTTCGCGATCATCCCGGCCATGTTCGCGGCGCTCTACCCCGGCCTCGACGCGCTGAACGTGATGCGGTTGCACAGCCCGCAGTCGGCCATCCTGTCCGCGGTGATCTTCAACGCCCTGGTCATCGTGGCACTGATCCCGCTGGCCCTGCGCGGCGTCCGCTACCGCCCCTCCAGCGCACCCAAACTGCTCAGCCGCAACCTGTCCGTCTACGGCCTCGGCGGGATCGTCGTCCCGTTCCTCGGCATCAAGCTCATCGACCTGTTCGTCCAATTCCTTCCGGGGATGTCCTGATGGCTGGAAACGTGATGGAACGCCTGCCGAACACGCTCCGCCGGCACCTCGCGGCGGTCCGGGCCGTCGCCGTGCTCACGGTGATCCTGGGCGGGCTGTATCCCCTGCTGGTGACCGGCATCGCCCAGGTCCTCCTCCCTCACCGGGCCGGCGGCTCGATTGTGCGCGAGGACGGCAGGGAGGTGGGCAGCGCCCTCGTCGGGCAGCTCTTCACCGACCGGAACGGCCGCCCGGTGCGCGGGTACTTCCAGAGCCGCCCCTCCGCGGGCGGCTACGACCCGCTGGCCTCGGGCGCGAGCAACCTCGGCCCGCAGGACGTCGTCGACCGGCTGCCCGACCCCCGGGGGACGGACCAGGCCGCGCGGAAGGGCAGGATCTCCCTGCTCACCCAGGTGTGCGCGCGCTCCAAGGCGGTCGGCGAACTGGAGGGCGTCAGCGGGGCCAGGCCCTACTGCACGGCGGACGGGGCCGGTGCGGTGCTCAAGGTCTTCCCCGCCGTCGGCAGGCCCACCAGGGTGGTCAGCGTCAACCAGGCGTGCCCGGCCGCGCCGTTCGTCGCCACGTACCAGGGCGTCAAGGTCGAGTGCGGCAGACCTGGCGAGGACTACTCGATGGGGCGTACGGTGCCGGTGCGCGGAAACGCCCACGCAGTCGTCCCGCCGGACGCCGTGACGGCGAGCGGCAGCGGGCTCGACCCGCACATCTCCGTCGCGTACGCCGAGCTGCAGGCCCCCCGGGTGGCCAGGGAACGGGGACTGGACGTGCGCGGGGTGCGGACACTGATCAGGGAGCACACGACCGGCCGGGCCCTCGGCTTCCTGGGCGAGCCCGGCGTGAACGTGCTGGAGCTCAATCTGGCCCTCGACAGGGAGAGGTGACGGGCCATGCCACGCGGGCGACTGCGGATCTACCTCGGCGCGGCACCCGGGGTCGGCAAGACGTACGCGATGCTCTGCGAGGGGCACCGTCGCAGGGAACGCGGCACGGACGTCGTGGTCGGCCTGGTGGAGACCCACGGCCGCGTACGCACCGCGCGACTGCTGGAGGGACTGGAGATCGTCCCCCGCAGGACCCTCACGTACCGGGGGGCGACCTTCACCGAGCTGGACGTCGACGCGGTCGTCGCCCGGCGACCGCGGGTCGCCCTGGTGGACGAGCTGGCGCACACCAACGTGCCCGGCTCGCGCAACGCCAAGCGCTGGCAGGACATCGACGAGATCCTCGACGCCGGGATCGACGTGATCTCCACGGTGAACATCCAGCACCTGGAGTCGGTCAACGACGTCGTCCAGCACATCACCGGCATCCCGCAGCGCGAGACCGTGCCCGACGAGGTCGTACGGCGGGCCGACCAGGTCGAGCTGGTCGACATGACCCCGGAGGCGCTGCGGCGGCGGCTCGCGCACGGCAACGTGTACATGCCGGAGAAGGTGGACGCCGCGCTCGCCAACTACTTCCGCGTCGGCAACCTCACCGCGCTGCGCGAGCTGGCCCTGCTGTGGCTCGCCGACGAGGTGGACGAGCAGCTCGACCGCTACCGCGCCGAGCACGGCATCGCCGACACGTGGGAGGCGCGCGAGCGGGTCGTCGTCGCGCTGACCGGAGGCCCGGAGGGCGACACCCTCGTCCGGCGGGCCGCCCGCATCGCCGCCCGCACCAAGGGCGCGGACCTGCTGGCCGTCCACGTCACCCGGGCCGACGGCCTGGCCGGCGGCGACCCGGCGCTGCTGGCGCGCCAGCGCGCCCTCGTGGAGAGCATGGGCGGCACCTATCACCAGGTGGTGGGCGACGACGTGCCGCGGGCGCTGCTGGAGTTCGCCCGCGGGGTCAACGCCACCCAGCTCGTGCTGGGCGCCTCCCGGCGCGGCCGGGTCGCCCAGATCTTCAGCAGGGGGGTGGGCGTCGAGACGATCGCCAGGTCAGGCTCGATCGACGTCCACATGATCACCCACGAGCACGTCAAGAAGGGACGGGAGCGCCCGCAGCGGTCGCGGGCGGCGCTCACCCGGCGGCGCAGGCTGGCGGGGTGGGCCGTCGCCCTCACCGGCCTGCCGCTGCTCACCGCCGCCCTGCTCCCCTTCCGGGGCACGCTGGCGCTGCCGAGCTTCATCCTGCTGTTCCTGACCACCGTCGTGGGCGTGGCGCTGATCGGCGGCATGTGGCCGGCGATCACGGCGGCGGTCGCCGGGTCCCTCCTGCTGAACTTCTTCTTCACCCCGCCCCTGCACACCCTGACGATCGCCAACCCGGAGAACCTCTTCGCGCTGGTCGTCTTCGTGTTCGTCGCGGCGGCGGTCAGCATGATCGTGGACGTGGCGGCCCGCCGCACGAGGGAGGCGGCCCGCGCCGGGGCGGACGCGGAGATCCTGTCCGCGCTGGCCGGGCACGTGCTGCGCGGCGAGGCCGCCGTGCCCTCCCTGCTCGCGCGTACGCGGGAGACGTTCGGCCTGGTCTCGGTCACCCTGCTGGAACGGCGCCCGGAGGCGGGGCAGGGGCCGGACGACCGCTCCGACCCCGCCTCCTGGCGGATCGTCGCCACCTCGGGTGGGGAGCCCTGTACCTGTCCGGGCGCCGCCGACACCGACGTGGACATCGACGACGACCTCGTGCTCACCGCGCACGGACGCCTGCTCGACGCCTCCGAGCGCCGCGTGATCGAGGCGTTCGCCGCGCAGGTGGCCGTCGCCCTGCGGCAGGAACGGCTGGAGGAGGAGGCCGAGCAGGCCAGGCCGCTCGCGGAGGCCGACAGGATGCGCACCGCGCTGCTCGCGGCGGTCAGCCACGACCTGCGCACCCCGCTGGCCGCCGCGAAGGCCGCCGTGGAGAGCCTGCGCGCCACCGACGTCGAGTGGTCCGCGCGGGACCGCGCCGAGCTGCTGGAGACCGCGGACGAGTCGCTGGCCAAGCTCGACCGCCTGGTGGCGAACCTGCTCGACATGAGCCGCCTGCAGGCCGGGGTGCTTGGCGTGGCCGCCCAGCCGGTCGCCGTCGAGGAGATCGTGCCCCGGGCGGTCGACGACCTGGGGCCGCTCGCCGGCGAGGTGAAGATCGACATCCCGCACGACCTCCCCGAGGTCGTCGCCGACCCGGCGCTGCTGGAGCGCGTGCTCGCCAACGTCGTCGCCAACGCCGTCCGCTACACCCCCGAGGGGGAGAGCGTGCTCGTCACCGCCAGCAGGTACGGCGACCGGGCCGAGATCCGGATAATCGACCGTGGGCCCGGTGTGCCGCGCGACGCGTACGACCGGATCTTCCTGCCCTTCCAGCGGCTGGGGGACCGGGACAACCACACCGGGGTCGGGCTGGGCCTGGCCCTGGCGCGCGGACTGACCGAGGCGATGGGAGGAGAGTTGACACCCGACGAGACGCCCGGGGGAGGGCTCACCATGATCCTGACCCTGCCCGTCGCCGTGCACGCCCACGACGTGATCGAAGGCCCGGCGGAGCTCGGCGGTTCTCCGGATCTCGGTGGTTCTCTGGATATGGGCGGTGCGGCGCCGTGAGCCGGATCCTCGTCGTCGACGACGAGCCGCAGATCCTGCGCGCGCTGCGCATCAATCTGGCGGCGCGCGGATACGAGGTCGCCGTCGCGGCGGACGGAGGCTCCGCGTTGCGCGAGGCGGCCGACCGGCGTCCCGACCTGATCGTGCTGGACCTCGGGCTGCCCGACATGGACGGAGTCGAGGTCATCCACGGCCTACGCGGCTGGAGCAGCGTCCCGATCATCGTGCTGTCGGGGCGCACCGGCAACCAGGACAAGATCGACGCGCTGGACGCCGGGGCGGACGACTACGTCACCAAGCCCTTCGGGGTGGACGAGCTGCTGGCCCGCGTCCGTGCGGTGACCCGCCGCACCGGCTCCCGCGAGAGCGAGCCCGCCCGCGTACGGATCGGGGAGCATGTGGTCGACCTGGCCGACAAGACCGTCTCCGGCGACGTACGGCTGACCCCGACCGAGTGGCACATCCTCGAACTCCTCGTCCGCAACCCCGGCAAGCTGATCAGCCAGCGGCAGCTGCTGAGCGAGGTGTGGGGCGCACAGTACGTCAAGGAGACGCACTACCTGCGGCAGTACATGGCCCAGCTCCGGCGCAAGCTGGAGAAGGAGCCCGCCCACCCCGTCCACCTGATCACCGAGCCGGGCATGGGCTACCGATTCACCCCCTGACGCCCGGCTCCACCCCCAGGTGGGACGTGCACCGACAGCATGTGGCGGCGCCCCCGCAGCCGCCCGGCGTCGGCTGTCCAGATGTCCGGGCGCACCGGCACGCATGCGCCCGGGGACGGCTGTCGCGGGCGCGGAACTGTCGGTCGGGTGCGGAAGAATCGCTTTCATCATGACCACCACCACCGCGCCGATCGAGGTGCCCACACGTCCCCTGCCGGTCGAGCTCGTCGACGGCCCGGGAGGCAGGCTTTACCTGCTCCCCTTCGCGCCGCTCACCGCGGACGACTGCGAGGCACTGTCCGTGCTCCTCGCCGCCCGGGCCGCCGCCGTACGACGGCGAAACGAATCCCAGTGATCATCCGCGCCGCCACCATCACACCCGATCCGGCCTGACCCGCCTCCGACCCCCGATCAGGGCTCGGGGCCGCCCTCAGGCGAGCGTGTACTCCGTGTCTCCGAAGTCGGCCACCACACGCAACCTGCCGCCCAACGCCTCCACATAGGACCGGAGGGTCGACACCTCGGCCCGGTCGATCTCTCCGTGCTCGATCGCGGACACCCGGGGAGCGGAGACACCCATCAGCGCGGCGACATCCCGCTGGGTCAAATCCTGCTCCTGCCGAATCTCCGCAAGCCGATGGGCGCGTACTTCCGCGGCCAACCGATCCATGTCGGCCCTCTTCTGCTCCTCGGACCGCACCGGCAGTCCCGCGGCCTCACGGCGCTCACGGACCCTGCGCTTGGTTTCCTCCCAGCCCACAGAGCTCATTCGTACTCCCTGATCTCCAGCTCGATGAGATGAGCCTCGTAGCGCTTCTGCGAGGCGCAGGTTAACGCAAGTGTTAACTCCGCAGGTCGGTAATGCCTCGTTGCGTTAGTCGATGAAGGGAGCTGTGGCGGGGATCACATTAGGCGCATGTCACGTACGGGTGGCCCGCTTCCATCTGCTGGTCGTCAACGGCGAAACGAGGAGGCGGAAGCGATGAGCGCACAGCACGAAGCCGGTGCGGCGACCACCCACCGTGTGGTGATCCTGGGAGCGGGGTACGCGGGCCTGTCCGCGGCGATCCAGCTCGCGTCAAGGGTCAAGCGGGGCGAGAACGTGCGGGTGACCCTGGTGAACGCGCAGGAGCGGTTCACCGAGCGGCTGCGGCTGCACATGTCGGCGACCGGTCAGCGGCTCGCCGAGCTGAACATCCCCGACCTGCTGGAGGGCACCGGTGCCCACTTCGAGCGCGGGTGGGTGACGGCGGTGGACGCCGACGCGAAGACCGTGCGGATCGACGACGAACGCGTCCTGTCCTACGACACGCTGGTGTACGCGTTGGGCGGCGTGGCCGACACGGCGGCGGTGCCGGGCGTCGAGGACTACGCGTACACCCTGAACAGCGCCCAGGACGCCGAGGTGCTGGCCGACCGGCTCTCGCGGCTCGGCAGCGGCACGGTGGTGGTCGTCGGCAGCGGGCTGACCGGCGTCGAGTCGGCCGCGGAGATCGCCGAGCGGCACCCGGAGCTGAACGTCGTGCTGCTGGGCCGCGATGAACCAGGCGCGGCCATGAACCCGAAGGCCAGGGCGTATCTGCGGTCCGCGCTCGACCGCCTGGGCGTGACGGTGCGCAGCGGAGTCGAGGTGGTGAAGGTGCTGCCCGACATGGTCGAGCTGGCCGGCGGGGAGAGTGTGGCGGCCGACGCGGTCCTGTGGACGAGCGGTACGCGGATGTCGCCGCTGGCGGCCGCCGCCGGGCTGACCGTCGACGAACGCGGCCGCGTCGTGACCGACGCCACGCTGCGGTCGGTGTCCCACCCCGAGGTGTACGCCGTGGGTGACGCGGCGGCGATCCGCCAGGGCTACGGTGTCATGCACGGCACCTGCCAGGGCGGCATGCCGACCGGTGTGCACGCCGCGGTGTCGATCGTCCGGGAGTTGAAGGGCAAGCGGCCCAAGCCGTTCCGCTTCGGCTACTACCACACGCCGGTCAGCCTGGGCCGGCACGACGCGGTCGTGCAGTTCACCCACCCCGACGACAGCCCCCGGCGGCTGTACCTGACCGGCCGCATGGCGGCCCGCTATAAGGAGACGGTGACTGCTTCACCCTGGCCCACGTGGGGCCGCATGAAGAAGATGCCCGCCTCGGGCGCGTTCTGGCCCCGCGGGGGCCGCTTCACGCGGGTGCGGGAGGCGTGATGATTCAGCCTCCCGACCTCGACCAGCAGGTGTTCGTTCAGCACCGGAACCTGCTGTTCTCGGTGGCCTACCGCATCCTCGGCACCGCGGCCGACGCCGAGGACGCGGTTCAGGACGCCTGGATCAACTGGTCGGCGGCCGACCGCTCGCAGGTGGCCGATCCGAAGGCGTACCTGACGCGGATCGTGTCGAACGTGGCGCTGGAACGGCTGCGGTCCACCCAGCGCAAGCGTGAGGCCTATGTGGGCCCGTGGCTTCCGGAACCCATCCTGACCAGCGGAGACACCGCTGAGGCCGTCGCGGACGCCGAGTCGGTGTCGATGGCGATGCTCGTGGTGCTGGAGACGCTGAGCCCGCTCGAGCGCGCGGTGTTCGTGCTGAAGGAGGTCTTCGGCTTCAGCCACGCCGAGATCGCGGAGGCGGTCGAGCGTTCCGAAGCCGCGGTGCGGCAGGCCGCGCACCGCGCTCGCGAGCATGTGCGGGCCCGGCGGCCGCGCTTCGCGACGGACCGGTCGCGGCAGCGTGAGGTCACCGAGCGGTTCTTCGCCGCCGCGACCGGCGGTGACGTGAACGCCCTGATGGAGTTGCTGTCCCCGGACGTCACCCTGTGGACCGACGGCGGCGGCAAGGTCCGCCAGGCCCTGCGCCCGGTCGTGGGCGCGGCGACCGTGGCCGCCTGGTTCGCGGCCATCGGCACCGTCAGCTACCAGGGCATCGAGCCCGCCGACATGATCGCCGAACTCGTCGAGATCAACGGCGGTCCCGGCATCGTCTTCAGCGGCCAGGGTCGTGTGATCGCCACCGTCACCTTCGATTTCGACACCGACGGCCGGATCACCACCATCCACAACGTCGCCAATCCGGACAAACTCCAGGCGGTCGCCGATGGCACCACCCGAAGCCTCGGGACGCGGTGAGCACCGGTCCCCGGCGGGCGCGGCGGTGACGGACGCCGCGCCCGTTCCTTTCTGAGCTAGAGGCGGGCGCCCACGTCGGCGCCGTTGCGGGGCCGAAGGAAGTCCGAGGGCGGGATGGAGCCGTCGGCTCGCCGGGGTCCGGTCAGCGTCGAGGGATCGGTGCTGACCAGGGCGGCGTCGTTCCAGGTGCCGCCGATGTCCCAGGAGTTGCCGCTGCCGGTGGCCGCGGAGCCGAGGACGGCGGCGGTGCCGTTGCCGACGGACAGGTTGCGAGTGAGGGTGGCCGCGGCATCGGAGGCGTCGAAGCCGGTCGTGCCGTTGCGCCAGGCCGTGCTGTGGTCGATCGAGATGGCGCCGGGGTTGGCGTTGTCGACGAAACCGCCCGCGGAGTTGCCGTAGGCGATGCTGTCACGCACCACGTGCGCCGCGGGCGGGTCGACATCGCCGCCCCCGCCCAGCTTGAAGCCGTTGCCGTCGCCCGTGTAGTCGGGCAGGTTCCAGCGGTTGTAGCCGTTGCCGTACGCGACGCTGTCCTCGATCGTGATCGGGGACAGGAACTCCCAGGCGTCGAAGCCGTCGTCGGAGTTGTTCCACAGGCGGGCGCCGCGCACGACGTTCCCGGTGCCGCTGCCCTCCTTGATGCCGAGGCCGTCGGCGCTCTCGCCGTTCTTGCGCGGGTCGCGGTTGCCGTAGCTGTCCAGGTTGAGGACGAGGTTGCCGCTCGACGCGCCCTGGATCTGCACACCGGTCTCGTAGTTGTCGTGGGTGGAGAGCCGCTCGAAGACGTTGTCGGCGCAGCCGTCGCAGTACAGCGCGTACGGGCCGTTGACGATCTCCAGGCCGACCAGGCGCCAGTGCGATGCCTCCATGTGGATCGCGCCGCGCTGGGCCCTGGGGATGCTGCCGCCGACCGGGGCGGGCGTGTTCGGAAGCGGCTCGCCGTCGACGACCACGCGCTCGGTCCCGTACGCGGTCATCGTGATCGGATTGTCCGCGGTGCCGCTCTTGAGGATCTGGATGTTCGTGGTCAGCGGGTAGGTGCCGCCGCGGATCGCGATGACGGTGCCCGGCTGCGCGAGGTCGACGGCCTTCTGGATCGTGGCCAGAGGCCGGTCGAGCGTGCCCGGGTTGGTGTCGGCGCCGTTCACCGCCACGACGATCGTCCCGGTCCCAGTGGTGGCGCTGGGGGACGGCGAGGGCGAAGGGGACGGGGACGGCGAGGGCGAAGGGGACGGGGACGGGGACGGGGACGGCGAAGGGGAGGAGGACGGCGAGGCCACGTCTCCGGCTTCGACGTCGTCGAAGGACGCGGTGGCGCCGAACGTCTGCAGGCCGATGCGGCCCTTGCCCGACTGGCTCGCCCCCGAGCCGATCGCGGCGCCGTTCACGTAGCCGCGCACGATGCCGCCGGACTCCTCGATCCTGAGCGTGTACCAGCTTCCGGGCACCACGGCGAGGGGAACCGAGGCGATCACGCTGACCGCGCCACTGCGGACGGCCTGCAGTTCGGCGCGGCCGCCGCCCGTCAGGACCAGGCGGTCGAACGTCGTGGACGAGGTCGAGCGGGCGGCCAGGCCGGCGAAGGCCGTGGCTCCGCTCAGCGTGATCGGCCGCACCCGGGCCTGTACGGCGTAGTCGGTCCAGCCCGTCGAGCCGGCGAAGACCCGGGCCAGGTCACTGGGCAGCTTGCTCTGGCGTAACGCGGCCGATCCGTCGGACACCACCGACCAGGTGCCGCCCGACTTGGACCAGCCGCTCGCGTCGCCGTCCTCGAAATCGTCCCCGAACAAGGTGGCGGCCCGCGCTCCCGGCGCGGTGGCGAGGGCCGTCAGCGCAGCCAGCAACGCGGCGGTGATCCAGGGCACGCGTGTTCGCGGTCTTGCCGTTGTCGATCGCATCGTTTCTCTCCCATGCGGCGGAACCTCGAGAGAGCCGGGCACACGTGCCGGCCCTCAGCAGTCGCCATGCACGTCAGGCAGAAGAGTCCCTGACCATTGACCTTCCAGCGCGCATGGAAAAGCGTGAAACCCACGGCTGGGCCACGCACTCGGAACGCTGACACAGCGGCGGCGAGGCTGTCAAGATCTCATGCGCGGCTCAGCACACGCAGCAGGT
The DNA here is from genome assembly GCF_040644635.1 of Microbispora sp. NPDC046933. Lineage (NCBI taxonomy): Bacteria > Bacillati > Actinomycetota > Actinomycetes > Streptosporangiales > Streptosporangiaceae > Microbispora > Microbispora sp. NPDC046933. The sequence continues at coordinate 242,969 of NZ_JBEYWW010000008.1, forward strand.
GGAGCAGGGGTCGGCGTCCGGCAGCGTGATCCACAGGCAGCACGTGCGGCGGCGGTATCCGTCGCCGTCGGGCATGAGCAGTCCGGCCACCGGCGGCCCGATCTCGTCCAGCAGCCGGGCCGCCTCGGCGTACGGCCCGAGCGTGAGCAGCGGGTGGGCGACCGCCTCCGCGGTGGAGCCCCACAGGGTGCGCTCGCCCACCTTGGTCACCGCACTGAGCGCTCTGACGAACGGATACTGGCTCTCCAGGAGCGCCTCCCTGATGGCCGCCGCGAGGTCGGGGACGACGACGGTGCCCTCGGTCCCGGCCAGCGGGTCGCCGGGGAGCACGGCCACGGTCACCCGCGACGCCGCCACCGTCACCCCGGCCGCGGAGGGCCTGACCAGCGTGTCGTCCAGGCGCATCAGCGGCACCCGGCGGCCGAGAGCCCAGCCCAGGGCCATCGGCAGCGTGTGCCAGTAGCCATAGGTCTTCCACAGCAGCGCCGCCGACACGTGACGCGGCGCGCTCCAGCGTTCGGCCGTCTCGTCCACCAGCGCGAGCAGACCCTCGTACGGCTCCCGCACGAGGTCGGCGGCGGGGGTCCAGCCGGGGGAGTCGTCGGCGATCAACCTGGGCAGGACCCCCAGCACGCCGCCCCGCTCCGCCGCGAGGCCTTCCAGATGGTCGGAAAGGGCGTCGAGCACCACTCGCACTCCTTGATCTCAGCGGTCGTCTCTGGTGAGGAAGCACAGCCGGGCCCGCTTGTCCGGCAGGTCGATCTCGGGCCCGAGGGTGAAACCGGTGCGCAACAGGCGGTCCATCACCTTGTCGTTGCGGGTGTCCGGCTCGGCCACGATCCGGACGTGGCGCGGGTCGGAGAACGCGTACGCGAGGAGCACGGACAGCAGGGCGGCGGTGAAACCGCGCTCGCCCTCCCCCGCCGCCGGCCCGATGAGCAGGTGGACGCCGAAGTCGCCCGGCTGGACGTCGTAGCACTCCCCGACCGGGTCGGCCTCCGGCTCGTACGTCTGGAAGAGCGCCACCGGCCGGTCGTCGCGATGGACGAGATAGGCGTGGTGGGTGGTGAGGCCGTCGAGGTAGTCGTAGATCTCCAGCACCCGCTCGCGGCTCGCGTCGAGCATGCCCCAGAACCGGGCCCGCTCCTCGGTGACCCAGGAGTGGATCAGATCGACATCGGCGGGCGGGTCCACCGGCACGATGCGGAAGGCGCCGGATCCCTCGACCACCTGCTCCCACACGGCCTCGCGCCGTACGGGGGCCGTGGTGCGTGCGTCAGAGGTCATGTCGCTCCTCGGTCAATCGGTTCCAGTCCGTGATCACGGGCACGAGTTCCCCGCGCAGCCACAGCGGGTGCTGGTCACGCCGATGGGGGTCGCCGGGCACGCCGCTCGCGCCGAACGGGACGATCCACAGGCTCCCGTCGCGCTGGGCGAGGTCCCACACGTAGCGCGCCGCCGGGCCCCGGGCGCAGTGGTGGGTGACGCCGGGCACGCTCGACGTGGACAGCACGCAGTCGTGGTCGCCCGGCAGGCCTGCCTGCACCGGCGCCGCGCCGTCCACAGAGCTTGCGTTGTCCACAGAGCTTGCGTTGTCCACAGAGTTTGCGTTGTCCACGGAGCTTGCGTTGTCCACAGGGGGAGAGATCGCCGGGGACGGCAGCGCCCGCCAGGGGGTGAGCCGGTGCAGGTCACCCCAGCGGACGCCGGTCACCTCGCCTGACGGCGGGCGCCGTTGACAGAGCCGCGCCGCCACGTCCTCCAGGGCCCCCCGGGCCAGTCCCGCGAGGGCTCCCCGGTCCAGCCCCGGCAGCAGGTCGGTCGTCAGCAGGCTCTCCAGGGCGTACGCGACCCGGGGAGTCAGCGCGAGCCACGGCCGGAAGACCTCGGGAACCTCCGCGTCCAGTCCGGCCAGGGCGGCCAGGGCGGGATGGGCCGCCAGGCGCCGCACCACCTCGGCCCGGACGGCCGCGTACGCCGCCGCGTCGGTGCTGCCGGCGTCCATGCGCCGGTCCCAGGCGAGCAGCCGGTCCCGCAGGCGTACGGCCTGGGGGCCGAGCCCGTTCAGGCCGGCCAGCAGGTCCAGGAGAGGGCCCGCGCTGGGCAGCAGCGTGTCGGTGTGAATCGCCGCCATGTCCCCGGCGGACCAGCGCGGCGAGCCGTCGAGCAGGCGCCTGATCCGGCCGGCCCGGTATGGCGGGGCGAACTCGACGCCGAGCGGCGCGGCGATTCCCCGTTCGTTGGCCATGACCGTGATGCCGGAGACCGGCCGGCGGGGCATCGGCTCGTTCCGGTCGCGCCACTCGTGGCCGGGCTCCCAGGCGGGTACGGCCCGCAGCGCGTTGTCCGGGTGACGGACGGGCACCACCCCGGCGACCCGGTGCAGCAGCCCGCCGCCGGTGTCCGCGGCGAGCACGACGTTGACGGGCTCGGCCCAGCGGTCGAGCGCCCGGTCCACGTCGGCCACGGTCTTCGCGTGCAGCAGCGCCGGCAGCGCCGCGAACCCAAGGTCACGGCGCACTCGCGGCGGGTATCGCAGGCTCACCGCCTCCCACACGCGTCCGTGGCCGGTCTCCGGCCGGCTGTGGTGCCCGGCCGCCTGCTCGTGGTCTCGGCCGGTCTCCGGCTTGTGGTGGTGGCTGGTCGCCTGCTCGTGGTCTCGGCCGCTCTCCTCCACGGAGCGGGCGTCCATCATGACGACCGGGCCGCGCTCGGTCTCGACGATCTCGACCTCGACCGCGGCCTCCCCCGCCACCTCGATGACCTCGAGGTGCGCGGCGGCCGGGCGCCAGCCGTCCGGCCCCAGCGCCTCGACGCGGCCGTCCCCGCGCCGGAGCCGTTCGCGGTAGAGGTCCTGGTAGTCGGCCATGGCATTGGTGATCGCCCAGGCGACCGAGCCGGCGTGCCCGAAATGGGCGATGCCCGGGACGCCCGGCACGGCCAGCCCCACCACGTCGAACTCGGGACAGGCGAGGCGTATTTGCTGGTAGAAGCCTGGATCCTCGATGAACCGGTGGGGATCGCCCGCGATCAGGGCCGCGCCAGTGGCGGTGCGATCCGGGGGGACCAGCCAGCCGTTGCTCCCGCCGGTGCCCGGCCCGTCGGCCGCGAACAGCGCGACCGCCTCGGGGCCCAGCCGTTCTGCCACCGCCTCGCGCCACAGCTTCGCCGGGAAGTGCGCGAAGAGGATGTGGTGGGACAGCCAGATCGCCAGCGGCGTCCACGGCTCCCAGCGCCCGGGCGCGAGCCCGGCCACGTCAAAACCGGTCGCGCCGTGTCGCGCCGCTTCGTGCCCGGCCGCACCGAGCCCGGTCGCATCAAGCCCGGCCGCACCGTGTCGTGCCGCTTCGAGCCCTGCCGCGCCGTGCCCTGTCGCTTCGGGGCGTGTCGCTGGGGGGAGTGCCGTGGCGAACTCGGGAGCCCGGCGTGCCCCCTCGGGCAGCCCGGCGTTGACGCCGTCCACGTAGGCGCTCACCCAGCGCGCCGTGTCGTCGTCCAGGGCGTGCAGGCAGCGCTCGGCGGTGTCCGCCAGCCGGGCCTGCCGGGCGAAGCGGTCCCACGGGACGGCGTCCGGCCCGAGGATCGCCGCCGATGTGCCGGTCGCCCGGCGCCGCTCGACCTCGATCTGCCAGGCACGGTCCAGGGCCGTGACACGTCCCTGGGCGAAGGCCAGTACGTACGGATCGTCCGCGCGCAGGTGGGGGATGCCCCACGCATCCCGATACACCCTGTTCATAGCGCCGTCTCCGACACCGGGATGTTCATGACGCCGTCTCCGACACCGGGATGTTCGCGACGCCGTTCCCCGGCTCCCGGCCCGCCGCTCCCGTCACCGCGTCGCCGTTTCCGTACGGCGGCGGGCGGCGGGGACGACCAGCGGAGTTCCGGTCTCCGGGTCGTCGATCACCCGGCAGGGCAGCCGGAAGACCTCCTCCACCAGGTCGGCGGTCATGACCTCTCCGGGCGCCCCGGCGGCCACGACCCGGCCGTCGCGCATCGCGATCAGGTGGGTGGCGTAGCGGGCGGCGTGGTTGAGGTCGTGGAGCACCGCCACGAGCGTGCGTCCCGCCTCCTCGTGCAGCCGGGCGCACAGGTCGAGGACCTCGATCTGGTGGGCGATGTCCAGATAGGTCGTCGGCTCGTCCAGGAGCAGCAGCGGCGTCTCCTGCGCCAGCGCCATCGCGATCCACACGCGCTGGCGCTGCCCCCCGGACAGCTCGTCGACCAGGCGCCCGGCCAGGTCGGCGACCCCGGTGGCCTCCATCGACTCGCGCACCACCCGCTCGTCGTCCGCCGACCACTGGCGCAGCAGCCGCTGGTGGGGATAGCGTCCGCGGCCGACCAGTTCGGCGACCGTGATGCCGTCCGGCGCGACGGACGTCTGGGGCAGCAGGCCGAGGGTCCTCGCGACCTGCCTGGCGGGCAGGGAGGTGATGTCCCGCCCGTCGAGCAGCACGGTCCCCGCGGCCGGCCGGAGCGTGCGCGCCAGCGCCCGCAGCAGGGTGGACTTGCCGCAGGCGTTGGGCCCGATGATCACGGTGAAGGACTTGTCGGGGATGGCGACGTCGAGGCCCTCGGCGACGACCCTCTTGTCGTAGGAGAGGGTCAGCGCGCTGCCGCTCAGGCGCGGCCCGTCGTCGTGCATGCCTGCCACTCCGTTCCCCTGCCCGCTGGTTTCGTACGCGATCGTCTCGGTCAAATCCGTCCCGCCTTCCGCTGTGCGGCGAGCAGCCAGACGAGGTAGCCGCCGCCGAGCACCCCCGTCACCACCCCGACCGGCAGTTGGTGGCCCGCGAACAGCCGTTGGGCGACCAGGTCGGCGCCCGTCAGCAGCGCCGCGCCCGTGCACGTCGTGGCGAGCAGGTTCGGCCCGGGCGCCCCGGTCATCCGCCTGGCCAGGTGTGGGGCCGTGAGCGCGACGAACGACACCGGCCCGGCGGCCGCCGCGGCCAGGGAGGTGAGCAGCACGGCCGCCGCCAGCAGGACCAGCCGCAGGCCCTGGACCCGTACGCCGAGGCCGCGCGCCAGGTCGTCGCCCATCTCCGTGATGGCCAGCGGGCGCGCGCAGCCGAGCAGCACCACCGGCGCCAGCACCGCCATCGCGGCGAGCAGGGGGAGGACGTCCTCCCAGCCGCGCCCGTCCAGGCTGCCGGTGAGCCACAGCATGGCCCGCGCCGCCTCCATCAGCCGTCCCCGGGTCAGCAGATAGCCGTTGACGCCGGTGAGGATCGCGGTGGCGCCGATGCCCACCAGCACGAGGCGGTGGCCGTGCAGGCCGCCGCGCCAGGCCAGCGCGTAGATGACGACTCCGGTGACGACGCCGCCGAGCACCGCGCCGCCCGCGAGCGCCGCGCTGCCGCCTCCCGTGACGACCACGAGGAGCGCCCCGGCCGCCGAACCCTGGGTGAATCCGAGCAGGTCGGGGCTGCCCAGCGGGTTGCGTACGAGCGACTGGAAGACCGCCCCGGCCAGCGCGAGGGCGGCGCCCACGAGCAGCGCGGTGACCACGCGGGGCAGCCGGAGCTCGTGCACGATGAAGTCCTCGGCCGGGCTGCCGCCGCCCAGGATGGTGCGCACGACGTCGGAGGGGCTCATCGGATAGTCGCCGCCCCCGACCGCGAGCACGCAGAAGATAAGCGCGAGCAGCAGGCAGCCGGCTCCCACGGCGACAGCCCTGAACCGCAGGGTCACACCGCCGGCGATCCTTCGAACGGGCATCGGCCGTACGCCGCTCATGCTTCCGCCTCGCCTGACGGCCCGGGGTCGCACGAGCGCAGCGCGCCGTGCCTGCCGATTCGCTCGCTCACGCGCGGACCTTCCTTCGCACGAAGTACAGGAACAGCGGGCCGCCCAGCACCGCCGTGACGATGCCCGCCTGCAGCTCACCCGGCCGGGCCACCAGCCGCCCGAGCACGTCGGCGCCGAGCAGCAGCACGGGTGCGAGCAGCGCGCAGCAGGGCAGCATCCAGCGCTGGTCGGGGCCGGTCAGCGCCCGGACGAGGTGCGGCACCATGAGCCCGACGAAGACGATGGGCCCGCAGGCCGCCGTCGCCGCCCCGCACAGCAGCGTCACCGCCACGATGGCGCCCGCGCGGACCCGGGCGGGGTGCGCGCCGAGCGAGCGCGCCGAGTCGTCGCCGAGCGCGAGCGCGTTGAGCGGCCTGGCCAGGGCCAGAGCCAGCAGCAGGCCCGCCGCGACGAACGGCGCCAGCATGGCCGTGGTCGCGCCCTGCGCGCTCGCCAGCGAGCCGACCGTCCAGAAGCGCATGGTCTCCAGCGAGGCCGAGTCGAGCAGCATCGTCGCGTTCACATACGAGTAGAGGGCGGCGTTGATGGCGGCTCCCGCGAGCGCCAGCCGCGCCGGGGTGGCCGCCCGCCCGCCGCCCACGGCGTACACCAGCACGGACACGGCCGCCGCGCCGGCCAGCGCGAACCAGACGTAGCCCTGGAACGTCGCCACCCCGAAAAGCCCGGCGGCCGTGGCCACCGCTGCCGAGGCGCCCGCGTTGATCCCCAGCAGGCCGGGGTCGGCCAGCGGGTTGCGGGTCAGCGCCTGCATGACGCCGCCGGCGACCCCCAGCGCGACTCCGGCGAGCAACCCGAGGAGGGTGCGCGGAAGCCGCATCTGGTGGACGACCGTGTAGGCGGCCGAGTCGGCGTCGACGAGCCCGTGCCATACCTCGGCCGGGGACAGCTGCCGGGCGCCGAGCCCGAGGCTGAGCACGACGACGACGGCCAGCGCGATCGCCGAGCCCAGCAGCGCCGCGGCGCGCCGGCCGTTTTCCGCGCGTTTTCGCGGCACCCGGGCAGGCCCGCTGATCTGCGAGGACTCTGTGACGACCACGACCGGCTCCGCTGGGGGGCTGGGGACGATTTCTACCGCCCCTCTGGACAAGAACTTAGGTAAGGGTAACCTAACTAGTGATCAACCCCAAGGCGCAGCGTCACAAAACCCGTGCCACGAGAGAAAGACGAACCGTGCGAAACCTGAACTCCCCCATGTCCCGTCGCGGCCTTTTCGCGGCGGGCGGAGCCGCCGCACTCACCCTGGCGCTGGCCGCCTGCGGGTCGAGCGATCCGGCGCCCTCCACCGCAGGTCAGAGCGCGAAGTCGTGGTCCTTCACCGACGACAGGAAGGAGACGGTCACGGCCGCGGCCGCCCCGTCGCGGGTCGTGGCGTTCACCGGGACGGCGGCGGTGCTCGCCGACTACGGCCTGCAGCAGAAGGTCGCCGGCGTCTTCGGCGAGACGAAGCGCGCCGACGGTTCGCCCGACCCGCAGGCCGGCGACCTGGACGTGAACAAGGTCACGATCCTCGGCAACGTCTGGGGTGAGTTCAACATCGAGAAGTACGCGGCGCTGCGTCCCGAGCTTCTCGTCACGCACATGTACGACCCCGGGGCGCTGTGGTACGTGCCGGACGAGAGCAAGGACAAGATCGTCAAGCTTGCCCCGACCGTGGCCATCAGCACGGCCCGCGTCCCGATGACCGAGCCGATCGAGCGCTACGCCGCACTCGCCGAGTCGCTCGGCGCGGACCTCAAGGCCCCGAAGGTCGCCGAGGCCAAGGCCAGGTTCGAGGCCGCCGCGGAGAGCGTGCGCAAGGCGGTCGCGGAGAACCCCGGCATCAAGGTCCTGGCCGCCTCGGGCAGCCCCGACGTGCTGTACGTGTCGAACCCGGAGGTCAACACCGACCTCATGTACTTCGCCCAGCTGGGGGTCGACGTCGTCAAGCCGGAAAAGCCCGGCGAGGGCGGCTACTACGAGAACCTGAGCTGGGAGAACGCCGACAAGTACGACGCCGATGTGATCCTGCTCGACAACCGCAACACCGCGCTGCAGCCCAAGGACCTGGCGTCCAAGCCGTCCTGGGCCAAGCTCCCCGCCGTCAAGGCCGACCAGGTCGTCGCCTGGGACCCCGTGCCGCGCTTCTCGTACGCCGGAGCCGCGCCGATCCTGGAGAACCTGGCGACGGCGATCCGGAACGCCAAGAAGCTCGGCTGACCACGCCGCGGAGAAATCACAGGGACACGTGTCGATACCCGCAAGTTAGGTTCGCCTAACCTAACTCCTAACGGTAAGGATGACCATGACCTATCCCCATGCCGGGGCCGCGCGGCCGTACCTGTTCAACGACCGCACGGTGGAGGGATACCGGCGCGCGATGGCCGCGGGGACCGAGCGGGTGGCCGAGCGCATCCGGCGCGCCGGACGGCCGTTCAGCGGCGTGTCCCCGGAACGGCTCGCGCCGGAGATCGCCGCGATCGACCTCGAACGGCCGCTGCACGACCACGCCGCCGCCCTCGACGAGCTCGAACGGGTCTACCTGCGTGACGCCGTCTACTTCCACCACCCCCGCTACCTGGCGCACCTCAACTGCCCGGTGGTGATCCCCGCGCTGCTGGGGGAGGCGGTGTTGTCGGCGGTGAACTCCTCGCTCGACACGTGGGACCAGAGCGCGGGCGGCACGCTCATCGAGCGCCGCCTGATCGAGTGGACGGCCGGCCGGATCGGCTTCGGCCCCGCCGCCGACGGCGTCTTCACCAGCGGCGGCACCCAGTCGAACCTCCACGCCCTGCTGCTCGCCCGCGAGGAGGCTCATGCGATCGCCGGCGCCGTCTCGTCGCGGCTGCGCGTGATCACGTCGGAGGCCGGGCACTTCAGCGTGCGCAAGGCGGCGAACCTGCTCGGCCTCGGGCCGGACGCCGTCGTCACCGTGGAGACCGACGCCGACCGGCGGATGCGGCCGGAAGCGCTCGCCCGCGAACTCGACCGCTGCCGCCGCGCCGGACTGGTGGTCATGGCCGTGGTGGCCACCGCCGGCACCACCGACTTCGGCTCGATCGACCCGCTGCCGGAAATCGCGGCCCTGTGCGAGTCCGCCGGGGTGTGGCTGCACGTGGACGCGGCGTACGGCTGCGGGCTGCTGGTCTCCCGCAGGCGGCGGCACCTGCTCGACGGGATCGAGCGGGCCGACTCGGTCACCGTCGACTTCCACAAGTCCTTCTTCCAGCCGGTCAGCTCCAGCGCCGTGCTGGTGCGCGACGGCGCGGTGCTGCGGCACGCGGCCCACCACGCCGACTACCTCAACCCCCTGCGGATGGCCGAACGGGGCATCCCCAACCAGGTGGACAAGAGCCTGCAGACCACCCGCCGCTTCGACGCGCTCAAGCTCTGGCTGACGCTGCGGGTGATGGGCCCGGACGCGGTCGGCGAGCTGTTCGACGAGGTCGTGGACCGCGCGGCCGCCTCGTACGCCCTGGTCGCGGCGGACCCGCGGTTCGAGGTCGTCACGCGGTCGCCGCTGAGCACGCTGGTCTTCCGCTATCTCCCCCCGGAAGGCCCGGGCCGCAAGCTCGCCGACGACGCGAACCTGTACGCCCGCGAGGCGCTGGCCGCCTCCGGCGAGGCCGTCGTCGCCGGGACCACGGTCGACGGCCGCCACTACCTGAAGTTCACCCTGCTCAACCCGGAGACCACGCTGGACGACGTCGCGCACGTCCTCGACCTCCTCGCCGGACACGCCCAGCGGTACGTGGACGACCTCGCCCCGCTCGCCGACCACTCGGAGGTAACGCATGTCCACCCATGACTTCGTCGCGATCGGGCTGGGGCCGTTCAACCTGGGCCTGGCCTGCCTCGCCGAGCCCATCGCCGAGCTCGACGGCGTGTTCCTGGAGGCGAGGCCCGGCTTCGCCTGGCACCCCGGGATGATGCTCGACTCCGTGACGCTGCAGACGCCGTTCATCGCCGACCTCGTCACACTGGCCGACCCGACCTCGCCGTACTCCTTCCTGAACTACCTGAAGGAGACCGGCAGGCTGTATCCCTTCTACATCCGCGAGAGCTTCTACCAGCTCCGCGCCGAATACGACGCGTACTGCCGGTGGGCCGCCGCGCGGCTGCGGAGCGTCCGCTTCGGCCACCGGGTGACCTCGGTGACGTACGACGAGGCGGACGGCCACTACGTCGTACGCGCGGTCACCGACGGCGGCGAGGAGACCGAGCACCGTGAGACCGAGCACAGGGCCCCGCACCTCGTGCTCGGCACCGGCACCCCGCCGTACGTGCCGGAGACCTGCCGGGGCCTCGGCGGCGACCTCGTCCACAACGCCGGCTACCTCGACGCCAAGGCCGCGCTGCAGGCGAAGGAGAGCATCACGATCGTCGGCAGCGGGCAGAGCGCCGCCGAGATCTACCGCGACCTGCTGGCCGACATCGACACGCGCGGCTACCGGCTGAACTGGGTGACCAGGTCCCCGCGGTTCTTCCCGCTGGAATACACCAAACTGACCCTGGAGATGACCTCCCCCGAGTACGTCGACTACTTCCACGCGCTCCCCGAGGACACCCGCTACCGCCTCGAATCCGAGCAGAAGGGCCTCTACAAGGGCATCGACGCGGCGCTGATCAACGAGATCTTCGACCTCCTGTACGCCAAGACCGTCGGCGGCCCGATCCCCACCCGGCTGCTGACCTGCACCGAGCTGCGCGAGGCGGCCTACGACGCCGGCCGGGGCGAGTACACGCTCGGGCTGCGCCACCTGGAGCAGGAGCGCGACTTCACGCTCGTCACCCAGGGCCTCGTGCTGGCCACCGGCTACCGCTACACGCCCCCCGCCTTCCTCGACCCCGTACGCGACCGGATCCGGTGGGACCGGCACGGCCGGTTGGACGTGGCCAGGAACTACAGCGTCGACGTCACCGGCCGGGGGATCTTCGTGCAGAACGGCGCCACCCACGCCCACAGCGTCACCTCCCCCGACCTCGGCATGGGCCCCTACCGCAACTCGTGGATCATCAGCCAGATCCTGGGCCGGGAGCACTACCCCATCGAGAAGTCCATCGCCTTCCAGGAGTTCGGCGCGCCCGAGGGCGTGGTCGCGTGAGCGAGCGAAGCGAGCGCATCGGCAGGCACGGCGAGATCATCTTTCGCCACACCGACGACCGGGTCGGCGAGCTCGCCGTACGTCGGCTCGACCCGCAGGCCGACGCGCCGGCCGTGCACGCCTGGGTCACCCACCCCAAGGCCGTGTTCTGGATGATGCAGGACGCCGACGTCGCCCGCGTGGAGAAGGAGTATCGCGAGATCGTCGAGCACCCGCACCGCGACGCGTTCCTCGGGCTGCTGAACGGCCGCCCGGCCTTCCTGGCCGAGAGCTACGACCCCGCCCGGGTCGAGCTGGCGGGCCTCTACGACGCCGAGGACGGCGACGTCGGCATGCACTTCCTGTGCGCGCCCGCCGAGACCCCGATCCACGGGTTCACCCTGGCCGTGATCACGACCGTCATGGAGTTCCTGTTCGCCGACCCCGCGACCCGGCGGGTGGTGGTCGAGCCCGACGTGCGCAACACGGCGGTGCACGCGCTCAACGCGGCCGTCGGCTTCGAGGTCGTCGGCACGGTCGCCAAGCCGGAGAAGGACGCCCTGCTGAGCGTCTGCACCCGGGAGCGGTTCCTCGCGGCGACCCGGGAGGTGCGCGCGTGAACCCGATCGAGGCGGTCTCCCACCTCACGCCGGAGCTGTGGGAGCGGGCCAACCGGCGGCTGGTGCGCAAGGCGCTCGCCGAGTTCGCCCACGAGCGGCTGCTCACCCCGCGCCCGCTCGGCGACGGGCGATACGCGGTGCGCGGCGACTACGCCGAGTATCGCTTCACCGCGACCGTGATGTCCCTCGACCACTGGCACATCGGCGAGGTCACCCGCCACCGGCTCTCCGGCGAGATCCTGCCGCTGGACGCGCTGGAGTTCGTCACCGAGATGCGCGGCCCGCTCGGGCTGAGCGACGAGATCCTCCCGGTCTACCTGGAGGAGATCACCTCCACGCTGGCGAGCCTCGCGTACAAGCTGAGCCGCCCGCCGGTCGGCGCGGCCGAGCTGGCGAAGGCCGGTTTCCAGGAGATCGAGGCCGCCATGACCGAGGGCCATCCGTGCTTCGTGGCCAACAGCGGCAGGATCGGCTACGGGATCGACGACCACCACCACTACGCCCCCGAGGCCGCCGCGCCCGTACGGCTGATCTGGCTGGCCGCCCACCGCGACCACACCACGTTCAGCTGCTCACGCGACATCGACTACGAACGGCTCATGCGCGGCGAACTCGGCGAGGAGGCGCTGGCCCGCTTCGCGGCCACGCTGGCCGGTCTGGGGGTCGACATGGCCGACTACCTGCTCGTGCCGGTGCACCCCTGGCAGTGGTGGAACCGGATCTCGGTGACGTTCGCGGCGGAGGTCGCCGAGCGGCGGCTGGTCTGCCTGGGCCCCGGCGACGACGAGCACCTCGCCCAGCAGTCGGTGCGCACGTTCTTCAACGCGAGCGCGCCGTCGAAGCACTACGTCAAGACGGCACTGTCGGTGCTGAACATGGGCTTCATGCGGGGCCTGTCGGCGGCGTACATGGAGGGCACCCCGGCGATCAACGACTGGCTCGCCGACCTGATCGCGAGTGACGAGGTCCTCCGCGCGGCCCGCCTGACGATCATCCGCGAGCGGGCGGCCGTCGGATACCGCAACCGCCGGTTCGAGGCGGCCACGGATCGCTACTCGCCGTATCGGAAGATGCTGGCGGCGCTGTGGCGGGAGAGCCCGGTCGCCGGGCTGGAGCCGGGCCGGCGCCTGGCCACCATGGCCTCCCTGCTGCATGTCGACAGTGAGGGGCGGTCGTTCGCGGCGGCGCTGATCGAGCAGTCGGGCCTCACCCCCGAGGCGTGGCTGCGGCGCTACCTCGACGCGTACCTCGTCCCGCTGCTGCACGCCTTCTACGCGTACGACCTGGCGTTCATGCCGCACGGCGAGAACGTCATCCTGGTCCTGGACGGCGGCGTGGTCGAACGGGTGATCTTCAAGGACATCGCCGAGGAGATCGTGGTGATGGACCCGGACGCCGACCTGCCGCCCGAGGTCGCCCGGATCCGCGCCGAGGTGCCCGAGGAACACCGGCTGCTGTCGATCTTCACCGACGTCTTCGACTGCTTCCTGCGCTTCCTCAACGGGGTGCTGGCCACGGGCGGCGTGCTGGACGAGGACGCCTTCTGGCGGACCGTCGCCGAGTGCGCGGCGGCCTACCAGCGGTCGGTCCCGCACCTCGCGGACCGGTTCCTGCGCTACGACCTGTTCGCCCAGACGTTTGCCCTGTCGTGCCTCAACCGCCTGCAACTGCGCGACAACCGGCAGATGGTGGACCTGGCCGACCCGTCGGCCGCGCTGCAGATGGCCGGCGACCTGGTCAACCCCATCGCCCGCTTCGCCCCCGTGGATCCATGACCACCTCGGCGACTCCGTCACTGACGAGCGGGTCCAGCGGGTTCTGAGCCGGTCGAGGCGCGAATCCGGAGTTCGGTCGGGTGCACCCGCCTGACGGGCTCGTCGTCGGCCGCGTCCGCCGCAAGGATCTCCGCGAGCAGTTCGGCGGCGCTCACGCCGTAGGCACGCGGGCGCAGGTCGACGGCGGTGATCGGCGGGTCGCACATCTCCAGGCTCTGGCTCGCCACGCAGGACGCGAGCAGCAACTCCTCACCGACCCGCCGTCCCAGCGACCGCAACGTGCCGAGCGCGCGCAGGGCGCTGCCGTCCGGGGCGCAGACGAGAGCGTCGAGGTCGGGACGGGACGCCATCAGGTCGCGCACGACCGCGTCGAGCGTCTCGGGCGAGGCGTCCACCGCGACGCCTCTGGTGGCGGGTTCCACGCCGTGCGCCGAGCACCACCTCTCGTAGGTCTCCTGCAGCGTCAGCGACCAGTCGGTGAGGAAGTCCCCGTCCGGCATGATCAGCCCGGGCATCGTGGCGCCGCGGGAGCCGAGGTGTTCGAGGAGCAGGTTGGTCGTCTCCACGTGGTCGGCGCTCAGGACACCGCGCGGCGTGGGACCGGAACCCCGGTGGTAACCCACGGTGACCACCGGAACGCCCCCGCCGAGCAGGTCCGCGACGACCGGATCGTCCAGGATCGGGTCCAGGATGATCAGACCGTCCACCCGCAGCCGGGGTGCCTTGACCCCGCTGGAGTCGGGTCCGAGCAGCGTGAGGTCGAGCCCGGCCGCCCGGGCACGCTCGGCGACCCCGAAGGCGAACTCCATGTAGAAGCCCGTCCCCATCACCTGGCGCGGCAGGTAGAGGCCGACCGCGCCGACACGGCTGTTGCGCAGGTGGCGGGCGGCCGTGTTGGGGTGATAGCCGAGCCGCGCGGCGACCTCCTCGATCCGGGCCCGGGTCCGGGCCGAGACCCGGCCCGCGCCGGACAGCGCGTCGGAGGCGGTGGTCTTGGAGACCCCGGCGTGCCGGGCCACGTCGACGATCGTCACGGAACGGGCGGGCCCCGCGACGGGCGCGGATGACGCCCCCGGCGCCCCTCCGGACGGCGGCGCGGCGCCCTGCTCGTCGGCGCCCCCCTCACCGGCGCCCTGCTCACCGGCACTGTGCTCGCCGGCACCGTGGTCGCCGGTCCGCGGCTTCGGGCGGCCCTCCACATTTTTCACGACGTTAACTCCGAGGTCTTGCCGGAACGTTCCGACTGCCTTTACTTTAGCGACGCCGGAACGTTCCGGCATCTTCAACGTGGTCCACCTCATCGCACTACGGCACCAAGGACCCGCCATGAGCCAAGCCCCCCGCACTCGTCCCCGGCCGCGCGGCCTGTTCGCGGCCCTGCTCATCCTCGACGTCGTACTGACGCTCTGCCCGCCCGTGTACTGGTTCGTCGGAAACCGCGCGAACCCCGCGCTCTCCCTGCTCTACTTCGTCGGCGGCGGAGCCGTCGTGCTCGCCGGCATCCTGGTCATGTACGCGCTGGACCGCCCGCGCGCGACCACCCCCGGAGGCCGGTCGTGAACATGCTGGTCGGATACGGCGCGATCGCCCTGCTACTCCTGCTGATCGTGGTCGTCCTCGAACGCTCCAAGCGGGCGAACCACGACTTCAGCGACTACACGGTCGCCGGACGCTCCTTCGGCTCCTGGTATCAGACCATGTCGTTCCTGAACACATGGCTGCCCGGATCGATCTTCATCTCCTTCACCGGCCTGGCCGCGGGCTCCGGGGTGCTCGGCTTCTACTACCTGCCCTACTCGCTGCTCGCCGTGGTGCTGATGTTCTTCATGGCCCAGCGCGTACACGACTGGGGGCGCCGCTTCGACCTGCGCACCCAGGCGGACTTCCTCGGCCTGCGCTTCGGCTCCCGCCACGTGCGGACCGTCGCCGCCGTCATCGGCATCGTGGCGTCGTTCCCCTGGCTGGTCCTGGGGCTGCAGTCGCTCGGCCTGGTGTTCTCGTACCTGTCCTTCGGACGGGTGTCGGCGAACGCCGCCATCCTGATCGGCATCGGCTTCCTCGCGCTGCGCCAGATCTGGACGGTCCGCATGGGAATGCGCGGCGTCGTGGTCAGCGACATGGTCCAGGGCCTGGTGGCGTACGTGCTGGGGTTGTGCGTCATCCTCGGGCTGCTGGTGTGGCTGCTCACGAACGGGCACACCATGGACAAGCTCCCCGGCACGTTCTTCTCGCTGCCCGGACCCGGCAGCGAGACCGGCCCGCTCTACCTGATGTCGATCGTGCTGACCGGCGCGCTCGGCGGCTGGTGCTGGCCGGACATCTTCGTACGGCTGTTCACGGCGCGCAGCGCGGCGGTCATCAAGCGGTCGGCGGTGCAGATCGCGCCCTACGTCCTCGTCTTCGCCACCGCGCTGACCCTGCTGGGCATGCTGGCCTCGACGGTCCCCGGCGTCTCGGCCGCGCCCGACCACGTCTGGTTCATCACGGCGGGCGTCGGCGGCACGGTGCTCGTGGCCCTGGCCGGGGTCATCGTCCTGGCCGCCACCATGGGCAACGTCGACGCCAACATGCAGGCCTGCGGCGCGCTGATCACCAACGACGTGCTGCCCCGCCGCGCGGACGGCCGCCCCGACGACGGGCGGGAGACCGCCGCGGCCAAGACCGCCGTGATCGTGCTGACCGTGCTCGCCGCGGCCGCCGCCGCCGCGACCTCGAACAGCCAGGGCCTGGCCAGCCTCGCGATCATCTCCTACCAGGGCATCTGCCAGCTCGCACCGGCGCTCTTCCTCGGCATCTTCTGGAGGCGAGGCACCGCGACCGGGGCGATCACGGCCATGCTGACCGGGTTCGCCGTCGCCGCGGTGCTCCAGGCGGCGTACGAAACCTCGATTCCCTGGCTCGGCGGGCTGACCTCCGGCGTGGCCGGTCTGATCGTCAACACCGCCGTCTACGTCGGTCTCGCGTTCCTCGGGCCGCGCTCGCAGGCCGAGGAAGCCCGGATCGCCGCCCTCTTCGACGACGTCGCCGGCGCGACCCGGCCCGAAACCCTCCCCACCCAGTAAGGAGCCTGGAAACCCATGACGACCGGATACGTCTGGCACGAGCGCTACGCCTGGCACGACACGGGCACGCACGCCGGCCTGCTGCCCGCGGGCGGCGCCGTCCAGCCATTCCGGAACTTCGAGAGCCCGGAGTCCAAGACCCGGTTCGCCGGGCTCGTCGAGGTCTCCGGGCTGCTCGACCACCTGCTGCGCGTCCCGGCGCGACCCGCCACGGAAGAGGACCTGCTGCGCGTGCACAGCCCCGCGCACGTGGCACGCATCCGGGCCCTCAGCGAAGCGGGCGGCGGCGACGCGGGCGACGGACAGTCCCCCTTCGGACCGGGCTCGTACGAGATCGCCAGGCTGGCGGCGGGCGGGACGATCGCGGCGACCGAGGCGGTGCTGACGGGGGCGGCGGACAACGCGTACGCGCTGGTCCGCCCCCCGGGGCACCACGCGGAGCGCGACCGCGGAATGGGCTACTGCCTGTTCGCCAACATCGCGGTCGCCGTGGAGTGGGCGCGCGCCAACCACGGGGTGCGCCGGGTCGCGGTCGTCGACTACGACGTGCACCACGGCAACGGGACGCAGTCGGCGTTCTACGAGGACCCCGACGTCCTGACCGTCTCCATCCACCAGGAACACCTGTTCCCGCAGCACAGCGGCACGCTCGCGGAGACCGGCGCGGGAGCGGGCGCGGGGACGGCGCTCAACATTCCCCTTCCGGCCGGATGCGGCAACGGCGCCTACACCGAGGCGTTCCGCCGCGTGGTGGTGCCCGCCGTACGGGCGTTCGCCCCCGAACTCATCATGGTGGCGAGCGGGTTCGACGCCTCCGCGGCGGACCCGCTGGGGCGGATGACCGTGACGGCCGCCGGATACCGTGCGCTGACCCGGCAGCTGATGGACGTCGCCGAGGAGGTCTGCGGGGGCCGCCTCGTCATGTCCCACGAGGGCGGCTACTCCCCCGTGTACGTTCCGTTCTGCGGCCTGGCCGTGCTGGAGACCCTGTCGGGACACGAAACCGGCGTCGGAGACCCCTTCAACGAGGTGTGGGCCTCCTCTCCGCAGCACCCCCTCACCTCGTGGCAGGACGACGTGCTGAAGAAGGCCGAACGGCTCGCCCACAGCCTCGGCCTGCTCGCCCCCTCGCTTCCGGACCCCGGCGAGCCTACGCCGGGGCGTACGTGAGGCAGTCGGCCTCGTCCAGGGAGTAGCCGATGTCGATGCCGGGCGCCTGGCATTCCAGCGCCACGTTGTGCCGGCAGTCGGACATCTTGCAGGCGCCCACCCGGCCCACGGTCGTCTGGTCGCCCCCCTGCGCGGGCGCGGTGAAGAACGTGTCGCAATGCGCGTGCGACGCGTCCCCGACCGTGATCGCGGTGGCGTGGCACATGCGGTCACGGTTGTACGCACACGAGGTGGCCTCGCAACGGTTGACTACGGGCATCTCCATGAGCGGCTGTTCCCCCCTGGCGGTCGCGGCTTTCGCCCCGCTCATACCGCTGTTGACCAGGTCGGCAATCTCCGCCGCGGCCCCAGACTCGGCCAAGCCACGCCAGCGGCTCAGTGCAGCAGCTCAGTGCAGCAGCTCAGTGCAACAGTTCCTCGGCCGCGGCGAGGAGCTTCAGGGCGGTCGGGTCGGCGGCCCCGCCGCCCCGCGGCACCCGGTCGGAGATCCGCTGCAGCAGCACGTGGACGTCGTCGCCGCCCGGCGCGGCCGGGAGCGCCGTCTCGGCTCGCCTGAGCCGCAGCAGAAGCTCCAGGCCGTACGCGGCCTGGGCGGCGAGCAGCGCGAGGAGGTCCACGTCGGCGAGGTCCCCCCGCCAGGTGGCGGACCTGTCGAGCACCTCCAGCACGCCGATGCAGCTCTCCTGCCGGATGACCGGCGCGGCCATGATGCTGCGGGGGACGTACCCGGTGGACTCGGCGGCGTCGTGGGCGAACTGCGGCACCGCGGCCACCTCGTCGGCGATCATCGGCTGGCCGCTCGCCGCGACCCAGCCCGCGATGCCCGTGCCGGGCGCGAAACGCGTCCCGACCAGGTGCTGCTCCCCCTCGCCCGAGACGGCCTCGAAGACCAGCTCGCCGGTCTCCTGGTCCACCAGGAAGACCGACGCCGCGGCCGAGGCGAAGACGTTCCGGGCGACCTCGACGGTGGACTGCAACAGCCTGCGTTCGGTGATTTCGCTGCCGGAGCGCCGTTCATGCACGGACATGCGCGTCTCCCTTGGATGCGACGACATTGCTGGCGGCCAGATAGAGCACGGACTTGAGCTGGAAGGGGGTCATCCACCGGTGCCTGCTCAGGATGAGCGCGCAGATCCCGGTGATGTGCGGCGCGGCGAAGCTGTTCCCGGTGCTGCGGATCTCCCTGCCGCGGCGCCAGGCCACCGGGACCCGGACACCCCGGGCGAGGAACTCGGCCGGCGGCGCGGGGTTGTAGTAGTAGGTCATCGGATCCGGTTCGTCGTGGCTGGCCACCGAGATGACCGAGGAGAAGGTCCAGGGGAAGCTGACCACCGGCATGTTGTGGGCCGAGGCCACCAGAAGGCAGCGCCGGAAGTACGCGCGGTCGGCCAGCTCGTGCAGCGCGGGCAGATACTGGCTCCTGGTCGTGGACAGGCTGAGGTTGACCAGGTCGAAGCCCTCCTCGACGGCCCAGCGCAGCCCGGCCAGGAGGGCGCCGCCGCTGCCGGAGCGCCCGTCGGTCAGCACCCGCACCGAGGTCAGCGAGACGGCCGGGGCGATCGAGCGGATCACTCCGGCGCACGCGGTCCCGTGCCCCACGGGGTCCTCCGGGTCGCAGTCGACCACCGTCAGATCGTCGCCGTCGGCGGCGACCACCAGCGACCGCTCCACGCCGCCGACCCGCGGATGAGCGGCGTCCACGCCGGTGTCGAGCACGCAGACGCGCACGCCCGCCCCGTCGGCCCGGCCCGCCCCGTCGGCCTGGCCCGCCCCGTCGGCCTGGCCCGCGCTGTCACCACCCGCGCTGTCACCACCCGCGCTGTCATCACCCCATGCCCACTCCCTGGTGACGTCCTCCAGGCGGCTCACGCCGAACTCCTCGGGGGCCAGCCGGGAGGTCGCCAGGCTCCAGGCCGGCACGCCGGGGAATTGCTCACGCCGCTCCCGGCGCCATGGCGGCTCCGTCACGGTCACCTCTCCTCCTCGATCCACCGGCGTACCCGCCGGGCGGGCAGCTCCGCTCCCTTGGCCGCGTAGCCGCGCAGCGCGCGAGCCGCGGCCAGGGCCGCCGGGCCGGCGCGCCCGGCCGCCCGGTGCGCCACCGCCAGGTCGGCCAGCACGTCCCCGCGCAGGCAGGGGTCGTCGGTGCGGGCGAGCAGCTCCTCCGCGCGGGCGGCGAGGGCGCCCGACGTGGCGTGGTCGCCGTCAAGGGACGCCACCCGGGCGCTCAGCGCGAAAAGGGTCAGCTCGCCGCGGGCCTGCAGCCGTCCGCCCGCGGCCCGCAGCCGGTCCAGCTCCCGCGCGGCCTCGGGGTGACGCCCCTGCCGGAGCAACTCGCGCGCCGCGTAGAGCTCCAGCGTCCTGGCCGGCTCGGACTGGCCCGCCCGGTGGAGGTCCGCCGCCGCCCTTCGGAACAACGCCTCCGCCTCGGCGTGCCGGTCGACGAGCGACTCCACCAGCCCGCGCACCTGGAGGACCGCGGTCGCCGCGAGGCCGAGGTGGAGGTCGCCGGCGTGCCGGTCGGCCTTGTCGAGGACGGCCCTGGCGGCGGTGACGTAGCCGGCCAGCGCGAGCAGCCGCGCCTCGGTGACCAGGACGGGCAGCAGCATCGCCCGGTCGGCGCGGAATCTGGCCGACACCCCGACGCACAGACTCAGCCCCTCGGCCAGCGGCGTGGGGGACCACTGCGCCAGCTCGCAGAGCCCGCTGAGCAGGCGATTCTCCTCATACCTGTCGCCGAGGGAGCGGGCCCGGGCCAGGGCGTCGCGCAGCGCCGCCTCGGCCGCCCCGAACCGGCCCTCGCCGATGCGCACCAGCGCCTCCAGATGGTGGAAACGGCACCAGCCGAGGTCGTCACCCGGGTCGGCGGCCAGCAGGTCCCGGAACGGCTCGGCCGACGCGGGACGGGTGCCGAAGCGCACCGCCAGGGTCTCGCGCTGGATGGCGCAGGTGAGCCGGCCCCGCCGGTCGTCCGGCAGCATCCGCTCGGCCACGTCCAGTGCGTCGTACGGCCGGTCGGCCTCGCCCCGGGCCAGCCGGGCGTCACAGATGCGCACGGCCAGCGTCCGGTGCTCGGCGTGCCCGGCAGGCAGCAGGTCGCGTCCCCGCTCCAGCAGGGCGACGGCGGCGGGCAGGTCCTTGCGGTGCAGCGCCTGGGTGCCCTCGCCGACGAGAGCGCGGGCGGCCCGCTCGGTGAGCGCGGGCAGCAGCGGGTCGTCCGGCCGCACCTCCCGTTTGAGCAGGCAGGCCGTCTCCAGGTGGCGGGCCAGGTCGCCGTGCGAGCTCTCCTCGCCGGTATGAGACGAGGGGGCGGCGCGGGGCGGGACGGCGGCGGCCCGGCCGGTGATCCGGTCGGCGAGGGCCAGATGCCAGGTGGCCCGCAGGTCCTTGCGGGTCATGGCGTAGACCGTGTCGCGGGTCAGCGTCTGGGTGAAGTGGAACGACCCCGGCGCATCCCCCCGCCGGACCATGCGCTTGCGGATCAGGCGCCCGAGCAGCTCGTCGACGTCGAGCCGGGCCCGTGGCTCGGCCGCGCAGAGGACGCCGAGCTGGCCGCGGGTGAAGACGTGGCCGATCGTGGCGGCGCGTTCGAGCACGTCGCGCTCCCCCTCGTCGAGCAGGTCCAGGCGCGCACCGAGCAGCGCCTGGATGGTGGGCGGCAGCGGGGAGTCCTCCCCCTCCTCGGCAAGCGTCTCCAGCAGCAGCTCGGCGAACAGCGGGTTGCCGTCGGAGCTCCGCGCGACACGCCGGCACAGGGCCTGGCCCGCGGCCATGTCGTGGGCGACCACCTCGGCCTCCTGCAGCCGGTTCGCGGCCAGCTCGGCGACCAGCCGTTCCATCTGCGCGTCGTCGAGCGCCCCCAGCTCCACGGCGACGGCGCGGTCCGTGTCGTCCCCCCAGGCGGGCCGCGCCTCCAGCAGCTCGGGGCGGGCCACCCGTACGACCAGGACGGGCACGTCGGCGAGCCGCGCCGCGAGGTCGTCGATCAGGTCGAGCAGGGTCGGCTCGGCCCAGTGCAGGTCCTCCCAGACCGCCACCAGCGGCCCCCGCCCGGCCAGCGCCTCGAACAATGTGCGCACCGCCCGGGAGATCTCCTCGACACCCGCGTTCTCTCCGGTGCGCGGCGCACGCGAGGCGTCGGCGGTCACCAGGCCGCGCAGGGTGGAGCCGCTCGCCTCCTCCAGCGCCGGCAGGATGTCCGGCCAGCCGCCGCCGAGCGACTCGACCATCTCCACGATGGGGCGATAGGTGATCCCCACGCCGTACGAGCGGCACCTGCCGGTGATCACGGTGGCCCCGGCGGGCAGCTCGTGGACGAAGTCGCGCACGAGCCTGGACTTGCCGATGCCCGGCACGCCGAGCACGGTCACCACCCGGCACCGGCGGTCCCGCACCGCCTCGCTGTACGCCGCGCGCAGCCTCCCGGTCTCCGTGGCGCGGCCGATGAGCGGGATCTGGTCGTCGTCGTGGCCGCTCTCCGGCTCCAGCGACGTCACCCGCCAGGCCCGCACGGGGTTGCTCTTGCCCTTCAGCGTGAGCGGCGGCACGGGCTCGAGCCGCGCCTGGGCGCGGACCATGCGCGCGACCTCGTCCCCGACGAGGATCTCGCCGACGCCCGCGGCGGACTGCAGGCGGGCGGCCGTGTTGACGGTGTCGCCGATGACGCGCAGGTCCGCTCCCGGAGTGGCGATGACCACCGCCTCACCGGCGCTCACGCCGCAGTGCACGTCGAGCCGGATCCCGTGCGTGGGGGCCAGGCCGTCGCTCAGCTCCCGCACCCGCTGCAGCGCGGCGTGCGCGGCGCGGACCGCCCGGAGCGCGTCGTCCTCGCGGCCGGCGGGGATGCCGAAGGCCGCCATGATCGCATCCCCGATGTACTTCTCCACGACGCCGCCGTGCTCGCGGATGCCGGAGGTGCACGCCTGGTAGTAGCGGTCGAGGACGTCCCGGAGGAGCTCGGGGTCGAGCCGCTCGGCGAGCTCCGTCGAGCCGACCAGGTCGATGAAGACGACGACGACGTTCCGGCGCGCAGGGCGGGCCGCCCCTGCGCCCATCAGGATCCTCCGAGGATCACCAGCTGTGCGAACACACGTACGATCCTTTGCTGGGTGCGTGATGATGTGCGGCGTGGCGCAGATCGTGAAGCGGGCCTACAAGTACCGCTTCCACCCGACCCCAGGGCAAGCCGAAGAGCTTGCCCGGACGTTCGGATGCGTGCGCCTGGTCTACAACAAGGCGCTGGAGGAGCGCACCCGCGCCTACACCTTGCAGGGTCGCCGGGTGTCCTACGTGGAGTCCTCGGCGATGCTCACCCGGTGGAAGCGCAGTGGAGACTACGACTTCCTGTCGGAGGTCTCCTCCGTTCCCCTGCAGCAGGCTGCGCGCTGGTACGGGCGGGAGGTGCTGGTCGTGGACCGGTGGTTTCCCTCCTCCAAGCTGTGCTCCGCCTGCGGCGCTCTGCAGCAGTCCATGCCGTTGAACATCCGGCAGTGGACCTGTTCGTGCGGTGCGGCCCATGACCCGGACGTCAACGCCGCCAAGAACATCCTCGCCGCCGGGCCGGCGGCGAGGTGAAACGCCTGTGGAGCTGGTGCAAGACCTCAACGAGAGTCCTCTCGGACGAGGCGACCGGCAGTGAAGCAGGAAGCCCAACCGGCGACGGTTGGATCCCCTCGTTAACGAGGGGAGGATGTCAAACGAGTTTCAGTTCCTGTCCCTCGACCTCGCCGGCCGCCGCGTCCAGGCGGGTCTTGATCGAGTTGAGCAGCTCGACCTCCGGCCTGCTCAGCTCGGCGAACACCTGCCGCTGCCGCTCGTTGAGCAGGTCCACCGGGTGGCCCGCCTCGCGCAGGGCCGTCAACGGGTCGAACGGCGCCGGCCCGCCCTGAACCTCGCGGCTGTTCATCGGCCACCTCCTGGTCGTGCGGGACCTGCCGGCCTGTGGTGCCTGCCGGTCACTGTGGTACGCCGCCAACGGTAAGGACGGAGGGTTCAGGGCCAGTATGGCGACGCCATGCCGCCGCCATACTGGCGGCGAACGGGCTGAACCAGGCCGCGACAGGTCCCGCATACCGGCCCCATACCGCGTCCCTACTGGACGCCAACCACCGGTCGGGACGCTCCGAACATGAGCGAGCGATTCGGCAAGCACAGTGAGCTGCCGCCGCTGCGCCGCAACTCCCGGTTCCAGATGCTCTGGATCGGCCGTCGGAGCTGGGAACGACGCTCACCTGGGCGGCCTTCCCGCTGCTGATCCTGGCGGTCACCGGCTCCGCCGCGCTCACCGTCGCCGTCCTGGCCGATCGGGTGGCGCTGTGGCAGATCACGGCGGTCGCGGTGGTGACCGGCGCGGCCGACTCCTTCTTCGGCCCCGCCCAGGCCGCCGCGATCCGCGCCACCGTGGCTCCCGGGCAGCTCCCCGACGCGTACGCCCAGGAGGAGGCGCGCGGGCACGCGGCCTCCCTCGCCGGGCCGCCGCCCGGCGGTTTCCTGTTCGGCCTGGGCCGGGCCTTCCCGTTCGCCGTGGACGCGCTCGGCTACCTGGTCTCGCTGGTGTGCGTCGTACGCGCCCCGCGCTGCGCGGCCTCGACGTGCCGGCTCCCGCCGCCACCGAGGCCGGGCCTTCAGCGGTTCCCGTCCCCGCCCAGCTCGGCCGCGAACCGGTGGGCGAGTGGTGACATCGCGTACGACAGGGCGTGGGCGACCACCTCGGCGTCGGTCTCGATCTGCGGGATCGACAGGACGCCGGCCTCCAGCAGGGACTCGATGACCCGCTCGCCCGGCCCCTCTGTGCCGTCCAGCGCGGCGACGAGCTCGTCGTGCCCGAAGACAGGGCCGTCGAGCGCGCCCAGGGCGAGGAACGCGGGGCGGTGCGGCCACGACGGGTGGGCGTAGGACTCCTCGAACCGCCGGCGCAGCGACACGTCCCCCGCGACGAACTCGTCCAGCACGTTCTCGGTCCGTTCCAGCCGCTCGGCCAGCGGGCCGAGCGGCAGGTGCCGCAGCCCGGCGAGGCGGCACCCCAGCAGGCGCAGGACCAGGGGCGACAGCCCATACGTGCGGAAGATCCGCAGGACGGCGGGCAGATCCCCGGCCACCCGGTCGCGGCCGATCAACCGGCTCAGGAACTCGACGCCCTCGCTCGTGGACAGGTCGTCGAGACCGATCCTGGCCACCGACTCCAGCCCGCTGAGCCTGCTCCGGCTCGCCACCAGGACCCTGCTCGACGTGGTGCCGGGAAGCAGCATGCGGACGCTCGACTCGTCCGGCGAGTCGTCGAGGACCAGCAGGACCTTCCGGTCGGCGAGCCACGACCGCCAGACGGAGGCCAGCACGTCGTCCTCGCGCACACCGGCGACCTCCAGCCCCACGTCCTCCAGGATCTCCCGCTGGACGTCCCCGGCCGATCTGGGGGCGCCGTGGCGCCGCAGCGGGATCACCACCGCGCCGTCCGGGTAGCGGGGGGCCAGCATGTGCGCGACGTGGACGGCGAGGGCGGTCTTGCCGGTGCCCAGCCCGCCCGTGATCACCGTGACGGGCGCGGGCTCGTCCAGGATGCGCCGCACCTCCGCCTCCCGGCCCACGAAGTCGTCGACGTCGCGGGGCAGCCGGTTCGCCAGGGCGCGTACGGGCCGGGGGCGGGCGGCGCCGGCTAGGCCGGGAAGTCGCGCGGGCGGGGGCCCGTCACCGCGGAGGATGGCCTGGTAGAGCTGCCTGATCATCGGGCTGGGATCGATGCCCATCTCGGCGGCGAGGTGCCGGCGCAGGCCCTCGAAGTGCGCCAGGGCCTCGGCCGCCCGCCCGCACCGTGACAGCGCGGTCATCCTGGCCGCGGCGACGCGCTCGCGGGCGGGGAACCGCGCGGCGACGACGTCGAGGGAGCCCAGGGTCTCGACGTGGCGGCCCAGCTCGATCTCCAGCTCGACCCAGTCCTCGTAGATCGACAGGAAGAGCTCGGTGAAGCGGCCCACCTCGGCGGCCACGAGCGGGACGTGGCAGAACTCCTCGAGCGGCCGTTCCCGCCACATGCGGACGGCGTCGCCCAGCAGCGCGGCGGCGGCGACGAGGTCCCCGCTCCGCACGGCGGCGCGCCCCGACCTGCCCAGCTCCAGGAAGCGCAGCAGGTCGAGCTCCTCGCGATCGGCGCGCATGCGGTAGCCCCACCCCTGGAAGCTGATCCGGTCGCCCACGATCTTGCGCAGCGCGGACACGTAGACCTGCAGGTTCTTGCGCGCCGTACGCGGCGGGGTCTCGCCCCACAACGAGTCGATCAGATGGTCCGACGGGATGACCGCGTTCGCGTGGCACAGCAGTATCGCCAGGAGGAGCCGTTGCTTCGGAGCGCCGATGACGGCCCTGCGGCCCGCGACGCGGACCTCCAGCGAACCGAGTACAGAACAGTGCAGTCGTGGCGAGCTCACGTCACCCATGGCGCATTCCTTGGTCCGGGTCTGCGCGGCGACCCCGGTCACCGGCGGGAGCCGCGTGTCCGGGTGCCAAGCAGGAGGAAATCGACGAGTTCGAGCGGCGATGGAGGTCCGGCGTTCCCCAGGGCCGCCAGGTGGAGCGTCCTTGTCGCGAGCGCGACGGCGGTGGAGACCGCGCGCCCCCCGGCCTTCGCCTCGAACCAGCGCCAGTCGCCGTCGGTGTTGACCTCGAGGAACACCACCTCGCCCGCGCTGAGCAGCAGGTCGAAGGCGCCGTAGGTCAACCCCCACAGGCTCGCGAGCGCGCGTACGGCGTCGGCGACCGCGGGCGGGGCGGCGACCGGCGTGACCGTCACCTCGGCCTCCTCCCGCCACGGCGAGTCGGGGGCGCGCTTGCCGACGGCGTACGCGTGCACGGCTCCGGCGACGTGGTAGACCCGCAGCTCGGCGTCGTGCTCGACGTGTTCCTGCACGATGACCGGATAGTCGAGGGCGGGCCGGCGCAGGACCTCCGCGCGTGCCGCGATCTCGGGAAGCGCGCCGGTCAGGAGGCCGGGCGAGGTCTCGACGAAGTGCTCCCCGACGACCTTGACCACGACCCTGCTGCCCGGCATCGCGGCGGCCGCCTCCGCCGGTGCGGTGGTGACGACCGTCCGGGGGACGCGGATGCCGGCCGCCGCCGCGCCGGCGAGCTGCTCCAGGCGGCCGGGGCGGTTGCCGGGCAGGCTCGCGGGCGCGAGCGAGCAGAGCTGGCGGACGAACGCGTGCCAGGACTCGGCCCGCAGGAGGGTCTGTGCGGCATCCGCCGTCGCGGGCATGGCCCGGGGCGAGAAGTGACGCGCCCAGACGACGGTCGGAGCGATGCGGCGGCCGTCGAGGTCGAGCACGCCACACGTCCCCCCTCCGGTTCTCGCCCGGCCGTGCCCGGCCCCGCCGGTCACCGTGGCGGACAGCTGCAGCGAGGCCACGCTCTCGGCGTCGACGCGTACGCTCGGCACGCCGAGGCGGTGCAGGGTGTCCTGGAGGACGGCGAACTCGGCGCAGCCCGCACGGTCGGCCAGCACGACGCAGGGCACGGCGTCCGCGGCCGCTCCGGCGTCCGGCGGCCGCCACGACACCGCGCCCGGCGATCCGCGCAGGTCCACGGTGAGGTGAGGGCCGCACGACCGGCCGGGCCCGGCCGGGGCCGGGACGCCGGTGGCGCTCAACAAGGCGTGATCGCAGCCGTGCGCGATCCGAATCCGCCACTTCGCGCCGGTGACGTCTCCACCGGCATCGTTTTTATGATCACGCCCATATCCCACAAGTCAACGGTGGCCCCGGTTTGCTGTCAATAGAACGCAATGTGGCTAATCGATAGTTTTATAGTGATATATGGGAGTTGTGTATTCTGGCAGGTCATCATCCATGCGTGTCCGGAAATTGGCGACTGCCGGAAGCCCTGTCTGCGGTTCTGTCCTGGCGTGTAATTTGTGGTCAGTAGCAATTCCCGTATTAGGGCATACCTCTGCTGATCGCGAATCACACGGCCGTTGACGGCCACGGCGGCCGGTGGCCGTTCCGGTGCGGCACATAAACTGGGAGGCACTCGTGCGGAATCCGCCCCCTTCGCGACCGTCGCGCGGACCTGCGGGCAGGCGGGCGACAGGCTGAGCGGCAGGCCGGGTGGCGAGGATGGGAGGGCGGCGTGAGCCGGCGCGTACGCGGAGACCGGGAGGAGACGGATCTGCCGGTCGACCCCGACGTGGACCTCCGCCACGAACGGGACATGTTCCGCCGGCCGGCGGCCCCGGCCCGCCGCCGGACCTGGGACGTCCTCGCGATGATCGCTCTCGGCGGCGGGGCCGGCGCCGTGGCCAGGTATCTGGTCAGCCGGGCGATCCCCGCCTCGCCCACCGGATTCCCCTGGGCGACGTTCCTCGCCAACGTCACCGGCTGCCTCACGCTCGGGGCCCTGATGGTCTTCGTCCTGGACGTCTGGCCGCCGCGCCGCTACGTTCGTCCGTTCCTCGGGGTCGGCTTCCTCGGCGGATTCACGACGTTCTCCACTTTCGCGGCGGAGATCGTGGAAAGGTCGTCGCGCGGCGCGTGGCCGATGGCCGCCGTGTACGCCGCGAGCAGCCTGGCCGCCGGTCTGGTCGCGGTCTGGTGCGGCATCGTCCTCGCCCGCGCCGTGGCGGGCCTCCCCGTACGGCGGCGTGGGAGGAGAGAGGAATGAGACTGCACGGCCCGGCGCAGCGACTGACGATCTTGATAGGGGAGAGCGATCAGTACCGGCACCGGCCTCTGTACAGCGAGATCGTGCACCGGGCGCGCACGATGGGCCTGGCCGGGGCGAGCGTGTTCCGGGGCATCGAGGGCTTCGGCGCCTCCTCGCGCATCCACACCAGCCGCCTGCTGTCGCTCAGCGAGGACCTGCCCATCGCCGTCGTCATCGTGGACGTCCCGGAGAGGATCAGCGCGTTCGTGGCGGAGCTGGACGAACTGGTGACCGAGGGCCTGGTGATCGTCGATCCCGTGGAGGTCTACCGCTACGTGGGGCGTGAGCCGGGGCGGGCGGAGCCGTGACCCTGCTGCTCGTCTTCCTCGGCGGCGCCGTCGGCGCTCCCGCCCGCTACCTGGCCGACCGGCTGGTGCAGCGCCTGCACGACAGCGTGTTCCCCTGGGGCACGCTGTCGGTCAACGTGGCCGGGTCGCTCCTGCTCGGGCTGCTGCTCGGCGCGAGGGACGGCCTCGGGCTGCCCGCCGCGGCGGTCACCCTGCTCGGCGCCGGCTTCTGCGGCGCGCTCACGACGTTCAGCACGTTCGGCTTCGAGAGCGTACGGCTGCTGGAGGAGGGCTCGGTCCTGGAGGCCGGGCTCAACGCGCTCGGCAGCCTGGTCCTCGGCGTCCTCGCCGCCGCCGCCGGATTCGCCCTGGCCGCCCTCCTCGCCTGAGATGACCCTCGCCTGAGACGAACCGTGCCTGAGACGAAACACGCCGCCCCGCGGGCGGAGGAGCGGGGCGGCGTGTCGCTGTGGCTGACGGGTCAGTGGTGCCTGTGCCCGTGGCCGTCGTGCTTCTGGGTCCAGGGACCGGTGATCGCGAAGACGTAGCCGGGGGTCTGGATGTTGGCGAACAGGATGCGCCCGTCGTCGCTGAACGTCGGCCCGGTGAACTCGCTGTCGTTGAGCTCGTTGCGGGCCATCGGGTAGGGAGCGCCCTTGTCGGTCACGCCGACCAGGTGCGACAGGCCCTCGCCGTCCTCGGCGAGGATGACCCCGCCGTACGGCGAGACGGTGATGTTGTCCGGCCCGTCGTAGTTGGTGTCCTGCTCCGGGTCGGGGTTGACGCCGAAGATCGTCTTGAGCGTGACGGTCTCCGACTCGGGGTCGTAGAACCAGACCTGGCCGTCGTGCTCGTTGACGCTGCCGTCGCCGTGCCGGGCGTAGCTGGCGACGAAGTACGCCCCGCCGTCGCCCCACCAGGCACCCTCCAGCTTGCGGCTGCGGGTGATCTGGTCGTCGGTGAACTGCTTGCGCACCGAGGTCGTCCTGGCGTCCCGGTCCGGCACGTCGACCCACTCGACCTTGTAGCGCGTGCCCGGCTGGGTCGCCTCGGACAGGTCGGCGATGTGCTTGTTGCCCTTGCGGCACCGCATGGCCTGCAGCTTCCCGGCGGTGTCGCCGCCGGGGCCGAGGGCCAGCGCGCGCAGCGCGCCCTTGCGGCCGCGGAAGCCGTGGGGCGGGGTCCAGCGGAAGTACAGGCCGTTCGGGCCGCTCGCGTCCTCGGTCAGGTAGATCTCCGAGTTGCGCGGGTTGACCGCGACGGCCTCGTGGGAGTAGCGGCCGAGGAACTTCAGCGGCACCGGGTTCTTGTTGGCCTCGCGGTCGAACGGGTCGACCTCGAAGACGTACCCGTGGTCCTTCTGGAACGCGCCGCCCGCCCGCTGCTCGGTCTCCTCACAGGTCAGCCAGGTGTTCCACGGCGTGATGCCGCCCGCACAGTTGTTGTGCGTGCCGGCCACGCTGACGTACTCGCGGACCCGGTTGCCGTTCCTGTCGACCTCGATGTTCGTGGTGCCGCCCTTCGCACCCGGGTCGTAAGTCAGGCCCGGCAGGGCGGGCACGCCGTAGGGCTCGCCGCCGCCGATCTCGTGGTTGTTCACCAGCACCCAGCCGTCACGGCCGCGGAAGCAGCCGGTGCCGTCGGCGTCGCTCGGGGTCGGCTCGCCCGACTCCAGCAGCGTCTTGCCGGCCTGTGCGACGATCTTGTACGAGAAGCCCTTGGGCAGGGCGAGCAGGCCGGCGGGGTCGGCGACGACCGGGCCGTACCCGATCGTCTTGCCGACCCCCGCCTGGGCGGCCTGGGCGGCGGCGGGGCCGGCGATCGCCTCGATGCTGCCCGCGATGGCGATGCCGAGGCCGCCGGCGGCGGCCGAGCGCATGAGGTCGCGGCGGGAGAGGGAGGAACTCACAGACGTACCTTTCGGTGCATACGGCAGGCATTGTGATCCCATTCCCCCGCCCTGAACCTCTCCTTCCGTGAAACGGACGCGTGGGTGAACACGCGACAACGATCTCAGGAAGGCATATCCCGCCTGGGTGTCACTTCGCCAGGAAGGCGAGGAGCGCGTCGGTGACCTCCTGGGCGTGGGTCCACAGCAGGCCGTGCGGGGCACCCTCGATCTCGACGTACTCGGCCTGGGGGAGCGCCCGGTGGAACGGGCGGCCGGTGGAGTCGATGGGCAGGATGCGGTCGGCGGTGCCGTGCACGATGAGCGTCGGAACGTCGATCTTGGGGATGTCGGCCCGGAAGTCCGTCGTCCAGGTGGGGACGGCCGCGGACGAGGCATACCATGAGGCGCCCGCGGCGGTGTTCCAGTTGGCCCGGACGACCTCCTCGCTCAGGCGGGTGCCGAGGTTCTCATCGGTGTTGTAGAAGGCGTTGTAGAAGTCGGTGAAGTAGGCGTAGCGGTCCTTGGTGACGGCCTCGAGGATGCCCTCGAACACGCTGCCGTCCACGCCCTCCGGGTTGTCCTCCGTCTTGAGCAGGAACGGTTCGAGGGAGGCCAGGAACGCGGCCTTGGCCACCCGCGCCGAGCCGTACGTGCCAAGGTAGCGGCCGACCTCGCCGGTGCCCATGGAGAAGCCGACGAGGATCACGTCACGCAGGTCGAGGGTCTCCAGCAGCGTGTTCAGGTCGGCGGCGAAGGTGTCGTAGTCGTAGCCGACGGTGGGCTGGCTCGACTGGCCGAAGCCGCGGCGGTCATAGGTGATGACGCGGTAGCCGGCGCCGAGCAGGGCGGGAATCTGCTTCTCCCACGAGTGGCCGTCCAGCGGATAGCCGTGGATGAGCACGATGGGCTGCCCGCTGCCGTGGTCCTCGTAGTACAGGTTGATGTCGGTGCTGTTCTCCTGGCCGACGGTGATGTACGCCATGACGCGCTCCTTCTGATCTCCAGTGCGTGACCCGTGAGACTTCGTCGCACAGGCGACGGAATCCGGCGGCCCTTGCAACCGGTTTCCTCGTACGCACTAGAGGCTAGACCACGATTAGATTGTGCGCAAGGTAATCGCGCCCGTGGTGATCACCTGGGACCTGCTGCCGGTAAGGTCGCGGTTGTGCGGATCGTCAAGGATGCAGGTGAACCGGCATACGGCTCGCGTGCGGACTGCCAGGTTTGACCCCGCGCTCAGCAGGGTCACGCCCCGTCGTCCCTTCCCGATTCGGCGACGCGGTCCGTGCGGAAAGGTAGTAGTCGGTTGCGAAAGATCGGCTGGGGATGATCGCGCTCTTCCTGGCCGCGTTCGCGGTCTTCGAGAGCGTCAAGTGCGGCTTGCCGACCACCGTCGTCCGGGTGGTGAGGGCGGCTCTCAGCCCCGCCGGTTCGCGTAGGCGGTGACGTTGGCGGTCAGGCGGCGCAGCGTGGCGAGCGTGCGGGTGAACTCCTCGGGGTCGAGCGCCATCGCGTCGCCGACCGCGGTGAAGATGTGGTCGCTGCGCTCCCGCAGCCCGGCGCCCTTCTCGGTCAGCGTGATCTGCACCGTGCGTTCGTCGTCGGCGCGGCGCTCCCGGCGCAGCAGGCCGTTCGCCTCCAGGCGCTTGAGCAGGGGCGTCATCGTGCCGTAGTCGAGGTGCAGCGCGGCGCCGAGTTCCTTGACCGTGACGCCCTCCTCGGGGCCGTCCCACAAGACCAGCAGGACCAGGAACTGCGGGTAGGTGAGACCCATCTCGTCGAGCAGAGGCCGATAGAGGCCGGTGACGGCGCGGGAGGCGGCGTAGAGCGCGAAGCACATCTTGTCGTCGAGTACGCGGGGAAGCCGCTGCTCGCTCGTGGTGCTGGTCATCTTTCCACTCTAGGAGCCTGGCCCGCCATTCGCACGTGAACGGTCCAATCGTGCGCGAGGTTTTTTCGGGTGGCGTGACCCGGCCCCGGCCGGGTCACGCCCGCCCCGTCAGCGGCAACCGTGCAGCACCACGGGCTTGCCGCAGCTCATGGTCCCCGCGCCCGCGCCCGCGCCGACGCCGGCCTTCGCGTTCAGGTTCAGGTCGAGGGCGACGCCGAGGCCCACTTCGAGGCTCGCGTCGACCTCGGCGCCGAGATCCCGGGCGGCGGCCGAGGGTGTGGCGGCCTTCGGCGTGTCACACCCGCAGTCCGCGTACGCGGGCGCGGTGGCGAGCAGGCCCGCACAGGTCAGGGCGGCCAGGGACAGAAGGCGGAAAGGGCGGTGCATGAAGATTCCTCATCTCAGATGTAACTAATCGTGTTCGATCGTTACTCTTCGTATCCGTGTCGAGGTTGTGGCAAACTCAGGGCGCTCCCGGCGAAGCACCAAAAGCCGGGCGAGAGCCGATGGCGAAGCGGCCACTGCCCGCCGCCAGGTTCGGACGTGCCGTCGGTGGCCGTCAGAGGAGACCGGCCGCCGCCTGCGTCTTTGACGCCACCCTGCCGGATGCCGCGGGCCGGGCACTCCACACACGACTGAGGCCGGGTCGTCCACAGCCTGTGGACGACCCGGCCTCAGGATGATTCAGCGGAAGCGCCGGAGGCGGAGGCTGTTGCTGACGACGAAGACGCTGGAGAACGCCATCGCCGCTCCGGCGATCATGGGGTTGAGCAGTCCGGCGGCGGCCAGCGGCAGCGCCGCGACGTTGTAGGCGAACGCCCAGAACAGGTTGCCCTTGATCGTGCGCAGCGTGCGCCGTGACAGCCGGATCGCATCGGCCGCCACCCGCAGATCCCCCCTGACCAGGGTCAGATCGGCCGCCTCGATCGCCACGTCGGTGCCCGTGCCCATCGCCAGGCCCAGATCGGCCTGGGCCAGCGCGGCGGCGTCGTTGACCCCGTCACCGACCATCGCCACCGTCTTGCCCTCGGCCTGCAGCCGCTTGACCACGTCCACCTTGCCGGCCGGCAGCACCTCGGCGATGACCTCGGCGATGCCGACCTGGGCGGCGACCGCCTGGGCGACCGCCTGGTTGTCGCCGGTCAGCAGCACCGGCGTGAGGCCGAGGGCGCGCAGGTCCTTGACGGCCTCCGC